>JAQCHM010000249.1 GCA_027730885.1 Actinomycetota bacterium
GCCTTGGGCAGCGTCGTGATCTCGGCCGGTGCCTGATCGTTCTCGTAGAGTCCTCGCCAGATCTGGTTGATGCGATACGCGGGCTGATCGGCCACCAGCGCCGACAGCGCGTCGCGATCGGGTTCCCAGGGAGAAGGCACGCGTCAACGGTACCGCTACCGTGAACGAGGTCATGCAGTTCTTGAATCCTCGCCCTCGCCCGCCAGTCGACGAGCATCATCATCGAGACATCATTGGCGGGTCGGCCCGAGCCGCCGTCTTCGGAGCAAGCGACGGCTTGGTGTCCAACGTCGGTCTCATCCTCGGTATGGCTGGTGCACAGGCGGCTGCGGGACCGGTGCGCGTCGCCGGTCTTGCCGGCCTGGTCGCCGGGGCCATCTCGATGGCGGCGGGCGAGTACAACTCGATGCGCGTCCAGACCGAACTGTTCGAACGCGAGATCGCCCTCGAACGTCGGGAGATCGAACGAAACCCTGCGGTCGAGGCCGTCGAGTTGGCGCAGCGGTACCAGTCACGCGGGGTGAACCCCGACGTCGCCCGCGAGTTGGCCAACGGTCTGAGGGCCGACCCTGAGCTGGCGCTCGAATTCCATGCACGGGATGAGCTGGGCATCATCCCCGGCGAGCTCGGTTCGCCGGTTCGGGCCGCGGTTGCCTCGTTCATTGCCTTCGCCGTCGGAGCGTCGCTGCCGTTGGCTCCTTGGTTCGTCACCGAGGGCAACAGTGGGCTAATGGCTTCACTCGGCGTCGCCCTGATCGCGGCCGTCGCCATCGGCGTCGCCATCAGCCGCTTCACCGAAGCCGACGTCGTGCGCACCGTCATGCGCCAGGTCGCGTTCACGGCCGTCCCGGCGGTGATCACCTATCTCATCGGATCCGCCATCGGGATCGGGCTGTCCTGATCAGACAGTCCTGATCAGACAGTCCTTATCAGCGCTCGATCACCCAGGCTCGGTCGGTGCGGACGATTTCGAAACCCAGACCCTCGTAGGTCCGAATCGCGGGGACGTTGTCGGCCTCGACGTAGAGCATGCCGGTCGTCTCGCCCTTCTTGGCCAACCAGTCGAGACCGGCCGCGGTCACCGGACGTCCCAGTCCTCGGCCATGGAAGTCGGGATCGACGCAGATCACGTAGATCTCGCCCAGCTTCGGCTCGGTGTGCCGCTTGGTCCAGCAGAACCCGGCCAACTGCCCGTCAATCTCGTGCAGGCGGATGCCCTCGGGGTCGAACCACGGAGCGGTCATGTCCGATCGCAGTCCCTGGAGGTCCAGACTTCCCTGGACGGGATGGTGGGCGAACGCTCGGTTGTTGACTCGAACCAGCGCTTCGTCGTCCTCGCCCGACCGAAACGGCCGTGTGTCGACGGCGGGGGAGTCGACCTGGAGTGAACAGCGCATCTGGTGCAGGGCCCGGTAGGGCTTCGCGTCGAGTCCGGCCAGGACGCCGTCGTCATCGGCCGACGAGGGCTTGCGCCAGATCTCGATCCGACGGGCGCCCGATCGTTGGGCGCAGGCGACCGCGAGAGCTAGGAGCTCGTCGTAGCCGGCGGGTTCAGTGGTGAGGCAGTCGAGGGCCACCATTGCCCGTTCTTGATCGAGAAGTCCGCCGGCGAACCCGAGGGGGCGTTCGCTCCCGTCGGTGGCGAGCGCACCGATCAGCATTCCGGTCGCCACCGCATCCTCCCACGCCGGGCCGAATCGATCATCCCGAAGCTCTCGGGGCAGTGCGGCATCGAGCACCGCCCTTGCCCACGCGACGGCATCGGCCGGGGCAAGGTCATCGAGGGGGTGAACGGTCAGCACCTCGCTGAGTGTAGGTACCCTTCGGGCCGACCCCTGAACGCGAGGACGCACTTCATGGCCAAGCCAAGGACACCCAAGGGTCGAGCCCAGCGGACCCATCAGCTACTGGCCCTCGAGTACCCCGAGGCCCTGTGCGAGCTGGACCACGAGACACCGTTCCAACTGCTGATCGCCACCATTCTTTCGGCACAGGCCACAGACGTCGGCGTGAACAAGGTGACTCCTGGGCTCTTCGCCCGCTGCCCCGACGCGGTAGCGCTGGCCGAGGCCCGACTCGGAGACGTCGAACAGCTCATCGGGTCGCTGGGTTTGTTTCGCACCAAGGCCAAGAACATCGTGCTTTGCGCCCAGCAACTGCTTGAACGACATGGCGGCGAGGTTCCGCTCCCGATGAGCGATCTGGTTGCCTTGGCCGGCGTCGGTCGCAAGACGGCCAACGTAGTGCGCAGCGTCGCGTTGGGGTTGCCCGGTCTCCCGGTGGATACGCACGTGCTGCGCCTCAGTGGACTCCTGGGTCTCTCCCAGGAGACCGATCCGGTCAAAGTCGAGCTGGCATTGAATCCTCTGGTGCCGGCAGCCGAGCGCGGTGCGTTCAGTCTTCGCATGATTCTGCACGGTCGAAGGGTGTGCGTGGCCCGCCGGCCCAATTGCGAGGACTGTGTCCTCAACCAGTTCTGCCCCTCGAGCCGCGTTTGAACTCGGCAAAAAAGGTGCAGACGATCACCCACATGACGTCGGAGCTCATTTAGTGTTGGTGGAACCAGGTTCCCGCCACCTGGTAGCAGCGACATAGGGATCCGCCGCCCTGTGTTGCGCCGCCGGCGCCCTTTCGGGGGCGCCGGCGTTCTTTTTGGCAGGGGCGGATCGGGAGCGGTTGGTGCGGCCGGCCGGTGTCAGCCGTCGACCCGTCGGATCGCTTTGATCAGCCGGCGAGACGCAGTGTCGAGCTGGCGTTCGACCTCTCGCAGCTCGGCGCCGACCTCTTCGTCGTCGGCGACGGCCCGCGACAGTTCGCCCAAGCGGGTGATCAGATCGTCCAAGGACGAACACAACGAGTTGAGAGCACTCACATCGAGAGCCAAGGTGCGGACCCTTCTAATCCCGGTCATGACTGACGGCGGCCACGCTAGCTTCTAAGGAGTGCTGAACCGTCTTGACCTGCGAGGACGCCCGCTCGCCGACGTCGCCCGCAACCTGCCGCGCCCCCAGATCGCGGGCGACGGTCCGGTTGGGGTGGTCAAGGACATTCTGCAGCGGGTCAAGGACGACGGCGACGCCGTCCTGTTCGAGCTCACCGCCCAGTTCGACGGTGTCGAGTTGCAAGAACTCCGAGTGTCGGCCGAAACCATCGACAACGCGCTCAACACGCTCGACCCGGCGCTGCGGGCGGCCATGGAAGCCGCCATCGCCAACGTCGAGGCCTTTCATCGCCTGCAACTGCGACCCGAGCACACCTATCGCCAACCAGGTCTCACCATCTCGGCCTATCAGCGGCCGGTCGACCGTGTCGGGCTCTACGTCCCGGGCGGGCGGGCCGAGTATCCGTCGACCGTCATCATGACGGCCATCCCGGCCAAGGTCGCAGGGGTTGAACAGATCGCCCTCTGTGTTCCGCCCGACCGAGCCATCGGCGGTGTTGCCCCGTCGGTGCTGGCGGCTGCCCGCCTGGCCGGGGTCGACGAGGTGTACGCCATCGGCGGCGCTCAGGCCATCGGCGCGTTGGCCTACGGCACGGCTTCGGTTCCCGCAGTCGACGTCATCGCCGGACCGGGCAACATCTATGTCGCGTTGGCCAAGCAGATGGTCTCGGGCGATGTCGGTATCGCTGCGGCGTTCGCCGGACCGTCCGAAGTCGTCGTCGTCGCCGACCACACGGCCGTCCCGTCATTCGCAGCCATCGACATCATGGTGCAAGCCGAGCACGGTCCCGACGGCCTGGCGTGGTTGATCACCTGGGAAGAGGCGGTGGCCGACGCCGTGTGTGCTGCAGGCGAGCAGCTTCTGGCCGCGGCGCCACGTTCGTCCGACATCCGCTCGACGTTGGCCGAGGGTGGCTACGTGGCCCTGGTCGACGGCCCCGAGGCCGCGCTGGCCGTCATCGACGCCATCGCACCTGAACACCTCGAGCTCCAGGTCGAGGGGGCCGAAGCCCTGGCCCGACGGGTGCGCAACGCCGGTGCCATCTTCTGTGGCAACTACTCGCCCGCGTCGGTCGGCGATTATGTCGCCGGCCCCAGCCACGTGTTGCCAACGTTCGGCTCGGCCCGTTTCGCCAGCGCGCTCACCGTCGCTGACTTCACCAAGGACCATCACATCGTCACCCTCACCCCGGAAGGGATCGCCGATCTCGGGCCTCACGTCGTCGCCCTGGCCGATCAGGAAGGCCTCGACGCACACGCCGCCTCGGTCCGGCTCCGCCGAGACGAGAACCACAACGTGAACCCAAGTGAAGGGACCCGCTGACATGGTCCGTCCGTCCGTCCGTCCCGACCTTGCCGCCCTCGAGGGCTACCACTCTCCGCAGGTCGACGTCGAGGTGCGCCTCAACACCAACGAAGCCCCTGGCCCACCGCCACCGGGGTTCAGCGACGCCGTCGCCGCTGCCGCCCGCTCGGTCGAATGGCATCGCTATCCCGACCGCGCCGCCACCGAGCTCCGCGCTGCGATCGGCCGATTGCACGATCTCCCGATGGCCCAGGTGTTCTGCGCGAACGGTTCCAACGAGGTGCTGCAGACCATTCTGCTCACCTTCGCCGGTCCCGGCCGCAAGGTGCTCACCTTCGAGCCCACCTACGCGCTGCACACCCACCTCGCTCGCATCACCGGCGCAACCCCCGTGTCGATCGGCCGAGACGACGACTTCCGGCTCGACCTCGATGTCGCGTTGACCGCGATTGCCTTTCACCGTCCCTCGGTCACGTTCCTGTGCTCGCCCAACAATCCAACGGGCATCGTCGAGACCGAGAGCACCGTCCGCTCCGTCCTCGACGCGGTCGAAGCGGTCGATGGACTGCTGGTCGTCGACGAGGCCTACGGTCAGTTCGCCCCCTGGTCGGCGGCTGCATTGCTCAGCGAAGACACCCCGCTCGTCGTGTCCCGTACGTACTCGAAGACGTGGGCGATGGCCGCGGCCCGGCTCGGTTACCTGTTGGGTCCGGCGTGGCTGATCGAGGAGCTCGACAAGGTCGTACTTCCGTACCACCTCGACTCCTTGAAGCAGGCCGCAGGTTTGGCCGCCCTCGAGTTCCTGTCGGACATGGAAGCCCGAGTGTCCTCGGTCGTCGAGGAACGTGGCCGCATCGAAGCGTCGCTCGCCGAACTCGGCTGCACTGTTTGGCCTTCGGGCGCCAACTTCATTCTGTTCCGTCCGCCGGACAGCGACGGTGGCCCGGACGGCAATACGGTGTGGCATCGCCTGCTCGATCACTCGATCCTGGTGCGTAACACATCCAGCTGGGAGCACCTCGACGGTTGCCTGCGGGTCACCATCGGCTTGCCCCACGAAAACACCCGATTTCTCACCGCGCTGCAGGGCGTGCTTGGAGCCTCTCGACCAT
>JAQCHM010000250.1 GCA_027730885.1 Actinomycetota bacterium
CCAGGCATCAAGAGTCACACAACGACTGGACCACTACAGAGGGCTCACCTCAAGTGGTCACCGTCAGCGACAATGGCCCAATGTGTGTCGTGCCCTCGGACGTGAAGACCTCATTGATGACCCGCGTTATGCGCTGATGGAAGACCGGACGGCTCGGCGCGACGAGTTGGTGTCGATCATCGAAGCGTGGATGGCCGGGTTCGGGAGTGCCGAAGAGGTCGTCGAGGCGTTGGACCGGTTCCGGGTGCCGGCGTGTCGGGTGATGCCGCCGGTCGAAGCGATCGGCCGAGATCGACGATCTCCTGGCACAGGGTGTGCTCGTCGGCGGTGAACCCGGCTCGGCCAACTGAGAAGCGGCCACCTCACCGACGACTCCGTCGCGCCGACCATTGCATCGGCTGTTTCGAGTGCGCCCGTTCTTGCGATCAGCGCCGATACAGCTCGAGGTACTTCTCGGCCACCGCCTCTCCGTGTTCCTGGCAGAAATGTCCGGCTTCGGGTATCTCGAGCACCGGCGGGCATCCGCTGATCCACCCGGCGACCATCTGCATGGCCGGAAGTGTGAGGATTCTGTCGTGCAGACCACAGGCGACCAGGGAATCGCCCGTCCATTCGTTCTGCCACCAGGCGATGGCCCGTCGGGCCGTGTCAGCCCCGGGCATATCCGGTGTGGTGGGCACCAGCGTCGGAAACGTTCGGGGGCCGGCCTTGCTGCGCTGGTCGGGGAACGGAGCCCGGTAGGCGTCGAGTACGGCCGGGGCGATGGTGTGGTCGATGAACTGCATCGCGTCGTCCATGTCCGGGTGGTCGGCTGCCCATTGTTCCCATGCCCGGAACGCCGGGGGTATCGGCATCTCGCCGGTCACCAACATGGTGTTCATGGCGATGACTCCGGTGACTCGGTCCGTGAGATTGAGGGGCAGGGTGAGGCCGAGCATGCCTCCCCAGTCCTGGCAGACGATGGTGATGTCCCGGAGATCGAGTCGCTCGACGAGACGAAGGAGGCTGCTGCGGTGGAAGTCGAAGCTGAAGACATCGTCGGTTGGTTTGTCCGAGCGTCCGAAGCCGAACAGATCTGGGGCGATCACCCGACTGCCCGCTTCGACGAAGATCGGGATCATCTTGCGGTAGAGATAGCTCCACGACGGCTCGCCATGAAGACAAAGGAACGTGCGCGCCGCGTGGGCAGGCCCCTCGTCGAGGTAGTGCATCCGCAGGCCCTCGTACCCCGGAAGATCCTCCAGGTAGTTCGGTGAATACGAGAAGTCGTCGAGCTGTTCGAACCGATGATCGGGGGTGCGGTAGACGTCGCTCACGGGTCAGATGGCGGTGGCGGTGCTGAGTTGGCGCATGAGCCGACGCTGCGACGGATCCCAGGCGTCGCGGCGGTGCATGGTTCCGAGCGTGTCGAACATGATGATGTAGCCTACTTCCCAGTCATGGGCGTACACCTAATCAGGACAGGTCGCATGAAGGTGGAGCTGCTTCAGCATCGCACTGCTCTCGGCGCTTTCCATGCTGACGATCCGGCGGGTGATGCCTCGGGAGACGTAGAGGATCTCGTCGCCGGTGTCCGGCTGTCGGACCACCACCGGATGTTCGGCTTCGGGAACCTCGGGCCGGTCGACGCCGCGTGCATCGTCCCGGGCAACCTTCGCGGCGAATCCCTGTTCGGGTTCGGCCATGTAGTCGGTGATGCTGTGCGTCGCCCGCAGACCACGGAGCCGTTCCTGGAGATCGGCGTCCAACGTTGCGAACGCTCGGTACATGTCGGTGAAGTGGGTCCGCGGCGGATCGGCCGGCAGTTCCACCGCGTTGAGAAAGCTCACCTTGCCGGGCGTGGCCACGTAGGAGTAGTCCGCGTGCCACTCGAGATACATGCTTGCCGTCCTCGGCAAATGACGGACCGGTCCCAGATCCGGGCTGGTCGCAACCGTAATCCCGTTTCCCTCCTGCTCGCTTGGTGCGGCCTCGCCCTGTCAGCCAACATGGAGCATGAGCATGGCAATCGATGAAGAGTTGGATGCACTCGCGGCGTACTGTGCGGACGGCCGGCGGCGAGCACTCGAGTACGGCAACCGAGGACCGGTCCGCTTCGTCGGTGAGCGGGCGCTGCACCCCGAGATCGTCGAGGCGTATTGGAGCGCCGGTTTCTACGTCTTCGAGGGACTCATCGACGAGGACGAACTCGATGATCTTCGGGCCGGTTTCGAGGACTTCCGTCGGCGACTGCCGAGCCACAAGGGGTCCGACGTCGACCTCGACGGCAACCCGGCCGTCGGTGTGGGACTCCAGGCTCGGACCGTGCAGTGGGGACGAGCGTTGGGCGACCCGCTGGGTGGAACAGCGGCAAACCATGGCCGACACCCCGTCAAGATGCACGAGCCGGGCCTGGCCGACGGCGCGCCCGACGAGGTGGTATACGTCGTTCTGGGAACCCTGCAGTTCTGCGACGCTCATCTGCGTCTCTACGGCCATCCCGACCTTCTGGGGATCACCGCCGCCCTCAACGGAGACGACTTCGTGCCGTTCAACGAGGCCATCTTCATCAAGGAGCCCGGCGTCGGCCCGTCTGTCGCCTGGCATCGTGACGGCGTCACCCACTGGGAATCACCGGACTGGGATCAGGGCTCCCATGGATACAACTTCATGGCCCAGCTCTACGGTTGCGAACCCGAGAACGGTGTGTGGGTGTTGCCCGGGAGCCACAAAAAGCGTCACGTCGATCTGGCAGCGATGGCGGCAGCGGCGCAGAGTCAGCGTCTCCCCGAGGCTGTGCCGTTGGTGTGCGCCCCCGGCGATGTAGCCATCGTGAACCGCCAAGCCATCCACGGCTCGTTCGCCAACACCAGCTCTGAGCCACGAGTGACCTTAAATCTGGGCTTCCACCGGCGATCGTCCGTCATCGGAGCCACCGGAGCCGGCATCCACGGAATGGTCGGACCGCTGGACACCGAGCGGGTGGCCAAACGGTCGGAGATGATTGGTTGGGCGATCGCCGCCCGTAGCCAACACCGGCCCCAGGAGACACCGTTCCGCTACGAGCCCCTCGCGGGCCAGACGTTCTCGTGGAACACCGAAGCCCGGGACCAGATCCGCGACTACAACCTGCTCGACCTGAGCATCTAGCGCTTCCGGCGACACCAGGGCCAGGGCGAAGAGGCGCCCGTTCGGGGGCCACCGCTAAACTCGGTGGATGTCGAGACGTGACCAGGTTCGAATGACCGAAGACGAGCTCGCCGTCCTCGACGACGTAGCGCGCCCCGACCGCATCGCGGCCCGGCACACCCGCACCGAATGCGGCAACGAAGCCGCGCAGCGCCGGCCCCCGACGCGCCGACTCGCCGCCGAGAGGGGCAGGGTTCGTCACATCGCCTAGCGCGCTAGCCCAGGTCAGGGAAGTCCTCGGGGAGCCACGTTTGCCCGTCACCGGCCGCGGCCGGTTCTTCGTCGACGACCCGGATCCCGGCTGCGCTGCGCGCCTTTGCCGAAAGGAGGAGCCGGTCCTCGATCCATCCGACCCGGCTCATCGCTACTCCCGGCGGGAACTCACCGCGTCGACGAGTCGCCGAACAGAGGGCTCGGAGTTCGACGAGGTCGACCACGAGGTCGGCTTCGTCCGCGAGCCAGGCTGCGGCTTGAGGAGATCGCCAGAGACGTTCGTAGGCCACGGCGAGAGCCTCGTCGAGGCCCGACGGCGGCTCCGGCACCGGACCGTCGAAGCCGCCGAGAGGGAGTGACAGGAACGGGGCTAAGCGAACGGGCCTCGTTCGCCCGGGCGTCACGGGCGGCGAGTTCGGCCAGGGCCGTCTCCCGGTCCGAAGCGGCGTTGATCGCCGAGGCGAGACGGGCCTCGGTGGCCTGCTCATCGGCGGAAAGGTTGTTCAGATCCCGGACGCCGTTATAGAAGGAACGGAGTTCGTTCTGGAGTTGGCGGCGGGCGTGGATGGTGTCTTCGTTCTGTCGGGCGAACTGCTCGACACCGGCCGCTTCGGCCCGGCATGTGGGTCAATGGGGGGCCCAGAACCACAACAGCACTGGGCGGTCTGCCGGCACGAGACTCTGAAGCGCCATCGGTTCACCCGTAGCGAGGTCGGAGACGGACAAGTCGGGAAGCGCATTCGCCACAGCCCCGTCACCAACGTCCGCGGGCGCGGCCGTTCCCGGTGCCGTTTCCTGACCCGAGCCACAGCCGGCGAATACGAGAGCCAGAACTACAGCCAGCACTCCGATCGTGGCCGGACGCGTGGCCCAACTGGGCTTGCGACGTTTGAGAGACTCCACGGAGCGGGAACCCGGTGGACGATCGGATGATTCCCTAGCTCGTCCGGTTGCGGTTCGCGGCCTTGAGTACATGTCGATCGCCTTCGTGCCAGGTGCAGTTGATGACGTACTCGCTGATCCTCCACTCGCCGCCCACTCGCGCCATTTGGACGTCGTAGTGCCCTCCGACGGTGTAGACGTCGCCGCCCCAGTCGTTGCGGCAAACGTGACGAGCCTGAATGTAGGTCGTGCCAACGGCTCGGTCGTCGCTGATCCGGTACAGATGGTTGCCCATGAGATGCTGCGTGGCATCCATCCCGGAAATCGTTGCGCTGACCTGCTTCACCCACCCCGAGCCCGCGCCGCGGTACACCTCTTTGGCGCCGAAGGACCTGAAGTCTGCGACCACCTCGTCGGCGAACACGTCACCGAGGGCGTCCCAGTCCTTGGTGTCGATCGCCAGTGCATACCGGTGCATGACGTTGTGGACAGCGGTGGCACTGTCCGGGTGAGTACTGTCGGGGAGGAGACTGTCTGTGGGATCGCTCACGGGTCTGACCTCCATCGGCGTCCTGGTCGAAACCAGATCATGAACTCTCCCGCTGCGCGACGCAACCGGCAGCGCAGGCCGGCTCCGGATCGGCAGAGCAGCCGCCTCTGGAGTGGTAGCCACGGAAGCGAATGGATCAAACTCTCGAACGGGCGTATCGGAGTCGGGCGACAAGGGGCCCCAGGTCCGTTGACGACACCACGCTGTGGGCGGTTCCTCGTCTAAGCGGACATGTGCGGTTCCTCTCAGAGCACTGCGGACGCGATCATGACACACCTGGCAGATTCCACGGAATCGACAACACTTCGATCCCAGTGGCCTGGGCGATGTGTTCAGCCTTGGCCGTGGCGCAACAGACGGCCCGAATGCCGGTTCGTCTGCTCGTCGTCAGCGATGGTCTGCTCCCCGTTGACGATCACCGCGTGGTAGCCCTTCGCCTTCTGGATGCGGCGCCACTCGCCCCCGGGAAGATCGTGTACGACGACGTTGGGGCCGACCTCGAGCGCTTCTGGGTCGTACACGACG
>JAQCHM010000251.1 GCA_027730885.1 Actinomycetota bacterium
ACTCTGGTGTATGACGCCGACGCCCACATCTGCGAGCCCGCCAGTGTGTGGCAGGAGTATTGCGACCCCGCGTACCGAGACCTCATCGTTCGGGCCGACGTGAACGCCCAAGGCCGCGACACCCTGTTCATCAACGGGGTCGACACCCAGGGAGGCGCGGCCAAAGCCTGCATTCCCGGGGCCTATGGCAACGACGAGGTCACCTGGGCCGACATCGTTCCCGGCAGCTGGGACCCGGCGGAGCGGTTGAAGGTCATGGACGACGAAGGGCTCGACGCGGCGCTGATGTTCCCGTCGATCGACCTCATCGCCGGCGACATCCGGGAAGCCGACGTCGCCGCGGCCAATGCCCGGGCCTACAACCGCTGGATGGCCGACTTCGTCGCCGAGAACCCCGACCGCCTGTACGGCATGGGCGTGTGCCCACTGCAATCGGTCGACGCTGCAGTCGCCGAGATCTCGTTCATGGCCGAGCACGGCCTCACCGGGCTGACCTTCCGGCCCGAGCGCTACAACGGGATGACCCTCTTCTCCCCCGAGATGGATCGGGTCTGGTCAGCGGCCGAGGACCACGATCTCACCGTCGGCATCCACGGCAGCTTCGGCTCCAAGATGCAGAGCTTCGCTCGCACCCGTTACGACAATCCCTTCTTCGTCCACATGGTCTGTCACCCGTTCGAACAGATGGCTTCGGTCATGGAGGTCGTCGCCTCGGGGATCCTCGATGACCATCCCCGGCTCCGGGTCGGCTTCTTCGAGAGCGGCCTGGGCTGGCTTCCGTATTGGCTGGAGCGACTCGACGAGCACAAGGTCACGATGGGTCACCTCGTGCCTCGACTCAAGCGGGAACCGACCGAGATCTTCTCCGAGCAGTGCTTCATCACCATGGAGGCCGGCGAGGGCGAAGCGTTCGCGCAGGTCGCCGATCTCGGACTGGCGCACACCGTCGTGTGGGGTTCGGACTATCCCCACTACGACTGCACCTTCCCTGGCGCCCTGGCCGAGCTGGACGAGACGTTCGAACGCATGGAGCTGACCGAACTCCGACCGGAGGTTCTCTACACCAACGCCCGGCGATTCATGGGTATCAGGTAGACGAAGACCGCATACCGGCTCGCATCCCGCCCGGGTTCTTTTCGGGCCCGTAGTAGCCGGAGCTGTACCCCGGATGCGCGTCGTAGGACACAGCACCGCAATCGGCGACGAAGCGTCGATACAGGTCAGCCAGGCGATCCTCGGCTGCGTAGTCGAACGGATCCTGCAGCACCTGGTCCACCCGCTCGTGGTCAGCGGGGAGGTTGGCCACCTGCCACCGGATCGTCCTTCGTAGAGCCTCAAGCGGAGGAACAATGTCGCGATAGCCGAGTTCGGTCCGGATCAGCGTGGTGTCGATGATGCGATGCTGGCTCGAGTGGTGGTGGATCGTGGGATACGCCGGTGCTGCCACCTCATACGGCAGGTTGATTCGTTCGAACCGGTGACCCAGCTCTTCCTCGACGACGTCGACCACCTGCAGCCGGGAGTAAAGCTCGTCGTCGGCGACGTTGTAGGCCCGACCCGCCGACCGATCGATATGGTCGACCGCCAGCAGGACCGCATGGGCCACGTTCTCGACGTAGGCCGCCGACTCGACCGTTCGTCCACCATCGGCGAGGATCAGCGGCTTGCGTCGGTCAAGCGCCCGTTTCACCACGGGCCACTCCTTGGGAACGACCTGATGGGATCCGTAGATGTATGGGTACCGGAAGTGGGTCGCTTCGGGGTGGAGATCGAACACCCGGGCTTCGCTCTCGATGATCTTGCGCACCTTGTCCGCTCGGTGATCGGCCCGCAGTGACGGATCGGCGAGACCTGACGCAGTACCGAGCGGAGGATAGGCGTCGCCCTCGGCCGAGGGGAGCTTCATTCCCAACGGAAATCGGTCGACGTCGTTGACGAAGCCGGGATAAACGGGCACACCGCCGATCGAGAAGAGTCGAGGCGTCTTGCCGACCAGGTAGTCGACCAGCATCCGGAGCCGGCCGTACATCGCGAACACGACATCGAACGTCTGGCCGTCGAGACAAGACGACGTCGAATCGAGGTCGAAGGGATCTCCGTGAATGTGGGGAACGACCGACTCGGGTGGCAGGGAGTCCACCTCGTGACGCCCGGTGTGGAAGATGGTGACCTCGTGGCCGCGATCGACGAGCCCGTTGACGATGTAGGGGCCGGTGGGACCAGTACCGCCAATGACGAGGATGCGCATCCGAGGACGCTAGCGCGAGCCGTCAGCTCAACAGGAAAGGAACCAGCGCGTCGAGGAAGGCCGGCGTGTTCTGGCTCTGGACGTTGTGACCCGCCTTCGGGACGGTGATCAGGCAGCCGTCAGGCACGGCGTCGACGAACCGCTGGGCCGCGTCGGCTTCGAGGATGTTGGAATCTGCCCCACGAATCAGGAGCATCGGCATCGGCAGGTCCCGGACGTCGTCGAGGGTGAATCGATCGCCCCGCTCGCGATGCTCGCCAGTAGCGGCGAGCCTCGGTCCGTGATCGTGCTTCGAAATGAACTTTCCGTCGGCCCGGCGAACAAGGTTGTACTTCACCGTCCGTTCGATGTGTTCCCTCGTCCGATACGGGTCGTACTCCTGGACCCGGGCCACGAAGTGATCGAGGTCGTCGAACTCGCGGGTCTCGGTGACGAATCGTCGAATGGTCTTGGCCCCGAGAGCCGAGACTTCGGGGCCGATGTCGACCAACACCAGCTTGGTCACCCGCTCCGGGTGGGACAGCGCCAACCGCATGGCGTTCTGGCCACCCATCGAGTGCCCGACCACGATCAGATGGTCCAGCCCCAACGCGTCGATGAACGCGGCAGCGTCGAGACCCATGGCGGCCGAGGAGTAGTCGCTGTCGCGGCACCATTCGCTGTCGCCGTGGCCGCGTTGGTCGAGGGCGTAGATACGGAAGCGGTCGGCCAGATGCAAGCTCACCAGATCCCACGAATGGGCGGACTGGTTGCTGCCGTGCAGGAACAGCACCGGCTGGCTCGACTCGATACCCCATTGCAGGAAATGGAACCGCAGGTGTCGGAGCACAAGATTCCGCGAGGCATAGGCCACCGACGGTGCATGGCTGATGCCAAGGTCGGCCGCACTCTGGCACAGGCTCACGAACTCATCGGTCTGATGCATCTCGAGTGGCGCGAGCCCCTCGGCGAATTCGTTCAGGTGCACGATCGGTCTCTCTCAGGCTCGGCGCTGATGGGCAGGGATGGGGAACTTCAGCGGCGACAACACCGTGAGGTCGATCTCGAGCAACGTGGGGCCCGACCGTTCCAGAGCGGCGGCGAACTCGGTCTCGAACGACGGAACCGAACCGATGTGGGCCGACGGGATGCCCATGCCCTCGGCGACCTTCACGAAGTCCGGTGTGTGGATGTCGACACCGAAGCGTTCGCCCATCACCGCTTCCTCGAGCTGGCGGAGGACGCCGTAGCCACGGTCGTTGAAGACGCAGATGACGATGGGCAGCTGATACTGAGCGACGGTCGCCAGCTCGCCCAGCCCGAGCTGGAGGCCGCCGTCGCCGGCCATGAGCAACGTGGGTCGCATGGTGCCGGCCGCAGCGCCGACAGCGAGTCCGATGCCGGGACCGATGGACAACGAGGAAGGCCGAATGGACGTTCGGGGCTCGAGAATCGGCAGCACCCGGTTACCCCACAGGTACGAGGGAACGGTGGAATCGCGAACGACCAACCCGTCGCGAGGCAGGAGCCGTCGGACGATGGCCGAGAGCGCCCGGTGATCGGGGCCGATCTCCTCCCAGGAGACCTCCAGGTCGGCCTCGACCGACTTGGACGAACGGTCGAGGTAACCCGAGTCGGTGGTGCGAGCGTCGACCTGGGCCAACAACATCCCGAGCCCTACCCTGGCATCGCCGACGACGGGGACGTGGGCGGGATAGTTACGACCGATCACGCCGATGTCGGCGTCGAGGTGGATGAGCTTGCCTGGGATCTCGAGCTGCCACATTCTGGTTGCGTAATTCTGGAAACGGGTACCGACAGCCAGCACGACGTCGGCCTCGTTGATGATGTTGATGACATCAGCTCGATCGGTGCGTGGCCCCAGCGCCAGGCGATGATCTTCGGGGATGGCACCGCGACCCTCGATCGTGGTGACCACCGGGGCCTCGAGCCGCTCGGCCAGCGCGGTCAGCTCGGCTGAGGCGTCAGCGGAAACCACGCCGCCGCCGGCCCAGACCAGGGGCCGTTTTGCTCCATTGAGCAAGGTCACCGCAGCGGCGATGCCGGCTCCGTCGACCGCGATCGGCTCGACCGCTGGCGAACCGAAGAGCTCGACCGATGCCGAGCGCCACTGCTGGTCGATGGGAATCTCGACCGCCCCCGCCTGCGGGCGGCCACGGCGGATGTCGTCGGCTACCGACGCGAGGACCCGGGAGATGTCCTCGGTGCGACGTATGGTCTCGGCCCGTCGAGTGACCGTGCGGAGCATGGCCAGCTGGTTCTCGTTCTCGTGCAGGAAACCCTTGCCCTTGCCGAAGAACGCCGACTCGACCTGACCGGTGATCAGGAGAACGGGAGATGATCCGAAGCACGCCTCGTAGAGACCGCTCACTGCGTTGGTCGTGCCCGGCCCGGTCGACACCAGGGCCACACCCAGGTTGCCGGTGGCTCGGGCGTAACCGTCGGCCGCGTGCACCGCGAACTGCTCGTGACGACAGGCCACCACCTCGATGCCTTCGGCATCGTCGATCGCCTTGTAGATCGGCAGGTTGTGCACGCTGGCGATGCTGAAGACCTTGGTGACGCCGAGGCGAAGAAGCGTCCGGGCAACCGCTTGGCCGCCGGTCATGGTGGTGGGAGCGCCCGGATCCATGGCCAGAACGTAGCCGAGAGACCACCCAGCGACCGCACTACAGTCGGCCCATGGCAGAATCAGGACCCACCGTCGGCATGACCGGCAGCACCACATACACCGTCACCGACGACATGTCACCGCCGCACCTTCCCCGCAAGGTGCTGTCCACACCGTCCATGATCGGCCTCATCGAACGCACCTGCCTCGAGGCCGTCCAGCCGCTGCTCGCCGCCGACGAGACCACTGTCGGCACCCACGTCTGCGTGAGCCATGAAGCCGCCGCTCTGTCCGGCGACGTCGTCGAGGTCAGCTTCGAGCTGACCGAGATCGACCGCCGCAAACTCGTCTTCACGACCACCGTCACCGGCGGCGGCAAGACCCTGTCGCGCGGCAGCCACCAACGCTTCGTCGTAAAGCCGGGCTAAGGGGCCGCGCGGATAGGGAAGGCGAAC
>JAQCHM010000252.1 GCA_027730885.1 Actinomycetota bacterium
GAGGGGGCCGACGGCAAGCCGAGAATCGTTCGCAACGAGCACGTCAACCTCGGGCTTGCCGTCGACCAACAGAAGGCAGACGGTTCGCGGACGCTCATCGTTCCCGTCATCAAGAACGCCGACACCCTGTCCTTCAACCAATTCATCGACGCCTACGAGGCAATGATCCTCAAGGCACGCGACAACAAGCTGACCGTCGACGACATGACCGGCGCCACGATCAGCCTCACCAACGTTGGCACCCTCGGCACCGTGCAGTCGGTACCGCGCCTGATGCCCGGCCAAGGCGCCATCATCGGCGTCGGACGGATCGGCTACCCCACCGAGTTCCAAGCCGCCGACCCCAAGGTCCTCGCCCGTCTCGGCCTGTCGAAGATCATCGCCATCACGAGCACCTATGACCACCGGATCATCCAGGGCGCCGAATCCGGCCTGTTCCTCAAGCAGGTCCACGAATTCCTGATGGGCGAGAAGGACTTCTACGCCGACCTGTTCAAGGACTTCGGCGTCCCCTACGAGGCGGTCAAGTGGCTCCCCGATTCCGGAGCCATGGCCGAGGACGATGCCGATTCGGCAATGTCGAAGCAGATGGCGGTGAACACCCTCATCAACCAGTACCGAGTGCGAGGACACCTCATCGCCAACACCAACCCGTTGGCCGAGAACGAGACCAAGCACCACGACGAACTCGACCCGGCCAGCTTCGGCCTCACCATCTGGGACCTCGACCGCGAGTTCCTCACCGGTCTCCGCGACGGCGTCTACGCCTCGGTCGGCGGTGAGACCCGAAAAATGGCGCTGGGGGACATCCTTTCGATCCTCCGGGACGCCTACAGCCGCACCATCGGCGTCGAATACATGCACATCGCCGACCCCAGCGAGAAACGCTGGATCCAGGAACAGGTCGAAGGCAAGCCATACCACTTCGCGAGGGAAGAACAGCACCACATCCTCGAGCGCCTCAGCGCTGCCGAGGCCCTCGAGAAGTTCCTCGCCGCGCGCTACGTCGGCCAGAAACGATTCGGGCTGGAAGGAGCCGAAAGCGCCATCCCGATTCTCGACGCGCTCATGTCTCGCGCGGCCGATCAGCATCTGTCACGTGTCGTCATGGGTATGGCCCATCGAGGTCGATTGAACGTCCTGGTCAACATCATGGGCAAGCGCCATGAGGACCTCTTCCGCGAGTTCGAGGGGATGATCCGTGACGACTCCATCCAGGGCTCGGGTGACGTCAAGTACCACGTCGGGTTCCAGGGCGAGCACGTCAGCCCGGCCGGCAACCGAATCGACATCCAGCTGGCGCCCAACCCGTCGCACCTCGAAGCCGTCGACCCCGTCGTGGTCGGCATGGCCCGTGCCTTCATGGACCGCATCGAGGACGACGACGCGCCGTACTACCCCGTCATGCCGATCCTCATTCACGGCGACGCCGCGTTCGCCGGCCAGGGAGTGGTCACCGAAACCCTCAACCTGTCGCAGATCAAGGGCTACAAAGTCGGCGGCACGGTCCACCTGATCATCAACAACCAGCTGGGCTACACCACGGCGCCCCACCAGTCCCGCAGCTCGGAGTACTCAACCGACGTCGCCAAGAGCGTGCAGGCTCCCATCTTCCACGTCAACGCCGACGACCCCGAAGCCTGCGTCCACGTCGCCCACTTGGCTTACGCCTATCGACAGCAGTTCCACAAGGACGTCGTCATCGACATGATCGGCTATCGCCGACAAGGTCACAACGAAGGCGACGATCCTAGTTACACCCAACCGCTGATGTACCGGAAGATCGCGGCCCGCCCGTCGGCCCGAACGATCTTCACCCAGCGCCTGATCGACCGGGGCGACATCACCGTCTCGGAGGCCGAGGTCGCCCTCGACTACTTCCAACAGATGATGCAGCAGGGCCTCGACGCGACCCGCGAGGCTGCACCCCCGGCCGGCTTGCGGGCCAAGCCCTCGCCTCCCCCGGTGGGCGTCCTTCCCCACGTCGAGACCGGCGTGCCCCGTGAGCTCCTCGAGCAGGTCTACACCGCGCTCTCGACCGTCCCGGAAGGATTCACCATCCACCCCAAACTGGCCCGCCAGTTCGAGGCCCGCTACAAGATGTGGGCCGCGGGCGAAGTCGACTGGGCGCTGGGTGAGGCCTTCGCCTTCGGAACCCTCCTGGCCCAGGGCACCCCGGTACGCCTCACCGGACAGGACTCTCGTCGCGGCACGTTCGCTCACCGACATGCCACCCTCCACGACTACGAGAACGGTGACGAGTTCACCCCGCTGACCCAGCTGGCCCACGAAGGCAGTCACTTCTGGGTCTACGACTCCACCCTCTCGGAGTACGCCGGCCTCGGCTTCGAGTACGGCTACTCACTGATCCGACCCGAAGTGCTGGTTGCGTGGGAAGCCCAGTTCGGCGACTTCGTGAATGGCGCGCAGATCATCATCGACCAATTCCTGGTGGCGGCCAGGGACAAGTGGAACGAACACACCGGTCTGGTGATGTTGCTCCCCCACGGCTTCGAAGGCCAAGGGCCCGAACACTCATCGGCCAGGCTCGAGCGCTTCCTGATCTTGTGCGCCGAGGACAACATCCAGATCGCCAACGCGACCACCGCAGCCCAGCTGTTCCACCTGCTGCGTCGACAAATGGTCCGCGACGTACGCAGCCCGCTCGTAATCTTCACCCCGAAGTCCGGGCTCCGGGCCAAGTGGTCCAGGAGCTCCGTCGAGCAGTTCACTTCAGGATCCTTCGAAGAGGTGCTCTCGTTCAACGACCACCTCGACGCCAACGCCGTTCGGCGGATCGTGCTGGCCAGCGGCAAGGTGTCGACCGAAGCCGAAGCGCAGCGCGACGAACTCGGCTCCCCGACCGCCGTCGTGCGGATCGAACAGATCTATCCCTGGCCGTTCGCCGGTATCGCCGAACAGGTCGCCCGCTTCCCCGACGCGACCGAGATCGTCTGGCTCCAGGAAGAGCCCGAGAACATGGGAGCGTGGAACGCGATCAAGGGCAACCTCTTCAAGGCCCACGGCGAGACCCACGACATCCTCCGGGTCAGCCGAAGCGAGTCGGCGAGTCCGGCCACCGGGTCGGCCGCCGTCCACCAGCAAGAACAGGCCGAGCTCATGGAGCGAGCGTTCGGCAACCTACCGCGGTAGTCACCGGTGGATCAGGCGCCGGGAGATCAGGCGCGGGAAATCAGGGGAGGAGCGACAGCCCCAGGATCTGCTCGAGTTCGGTTAGGGCCTGGGTGGGATGGAGCACCTTGATGGTCTGCATTCCCATGGCCTTCGCCGGCTTGAGATTGATGCCGAGGTCGTCGAGGAACACGGCCTCGGAGGCCGTGATACCAAGCTCTCGAAGGGCAATCTCGTAGAACCCGACCTCCGGTTTGCGGATCCCGACCCGTGAAGACTCGACGACCAGATCGAACATCGTCATTACCGATCGAAGGGCGGCCGCCCGTTCGGGATTGTCGGAGTCGACACCGCTTCCGCGGTCGTCATGAGACCGGAAATTGTTGGTGAGGCACGCCGTCTTGAAGCCCGCCGCACCGATGGTGCGGAGCGCTTCGACCATCACCGGGCGAAGTTCGCCGGCGATGAGCGGCAAGATGGCGTGGCCGTCGATCTCGAAGCCGGCAGCCAGCGCTTCAGCCTCGAACAACAC
Source organism: Actinomycetota bacterium (assembly GCA_027730885.1). Taxonomy (GTDB): domain Bacteria; phylum Actinomycetota; class Acidimicrobiia; order Acidimicrobiales; family SZUA-35; genus JAHECQ01. The sequence continues at coordinate 3,665 of JAQCHM010000252.1, forward strand.
CGCGAACTCATCCGCGTTGACATCGCTTCGTTCGAGTTTGGCCCACGCATTGTCGTCGGGGTTGGTGGCGTTCAGCCTCCGGATCGTGTCGAGCGGCAGGCCGATCTCGGATTCGTAGACGTTGAAGGCCTCAAATGGCGAGGAGAGGATGACCCCTCCGAAGTCGAAGAGCACAGCAGATATCACCCTGCGGAGCCTAGGAGCCCATTGGGCTGCTGGCGCTCTCCACCCCGACACATCGGAATTGTTCTTTCGAATATCCAAGGAATCGACCGACAAGAGTGCTGTACTGGAGGTTGCATGACTTCATCGCCACGACACCTCGTGGTCGACGGATCGAATATCGCCACGGAAGGGCGAAGTCTTCCGAGCCTGAAACAACTCGACGAGGCGGTTCGCGCCATCCTCGCCGAGGGTCGCTTCGGCTCGGTGACCGTGATCGTCGACGCGACGTTTGCTCACCGAATCGAATCCTTTGAGAAAGACGAGTTCGAGGCCGCCATCGAGGCGGGCGAACTGCTGATGCCTCCTGCCGGGGTGGTGGGGCGCGGCGACGCGTTCATCCTCCAGGTCGCAGAGAAGGCGACGGCCGCAGTGCTCTCCAACGACTCCTTCCAGGAGTTCCACGGGGAACACGGGTGGCTCTTCGACGAGGACCGCCTCATCGGCGGTAAGCCCGTCGAGCACGTCGGTTGGGTGTTCGTCCCCCGGGTCCCGGTCCGAGGGCCTCTGTCTCGCCGCTCCCAACGCGAGTCCCGGCGTCCCACCGGGCGCTCGTCCAGAGATGCCGCTGGCCCACCACCGGTTCCCAAGTCGCCGCCTCCGGGAGTCAGCGCAGCCCGAGCCCAGCGGCCACCGGCCGGCAGCGCCAGGGGGCTGAACGAGTCGACTCCGAGTACTGCGGGCGCCCGTGGGCGGCATCAGCGGCCGACCGCGGAGGGATCCTCTCGGCCATCGGCTGCCCACGAGCTCAACAAACCGTTGAATTTCCTGGGCTTCGTGACCAAACACCGCCTCGGCGCAGAGGTCGTCGGTGTAGTCGATCACTTCGCCTCGCACGGCTGTTATGTATTGGCCGAAGGCGCATTGTGCTATTTGCCCTCCAAGTCCATGGGGGATCCCGCCCCGGCCAAGGCAAGAGATCTGGTCCAGAAGGGTCAGACGATCGTGGTCCGGGTCGTCTCCCTCGACTCAGAACGCCGCGGAATAAATCTTGAATTGGTTTCCATCGAAACACTCCAAAGTGCCGGTGGTGATGCCGATCAAGCAAATGACCATCCCACCGTGAATCAATCCGAATGGTTAGGGTCATTCGACGGTTCAACGACGGAGACAGATCCACTAAGGAGCGAGAGCAACGTGGCTACCAAGACTGCAACCAAGAAGGCCCCGGCCAAGAAAGCAGCGGCCAAGAAGGCTGTCGCCGTGAAGGCCGCACCGGCCAAGAAGGCTGCACCAGCCAAGAAGGCAGCGCCGGCCAAGAAGGCAGCGCCGGCCAAGAAGACCGCAGTGAAGAAGGCGGCACCGGCCAAGAAGGCAGCGCCGGCCAAGAAAGCTGCACCGGCAAAGAAGGCCGCAGTGAAGAAGGCAGCGCCGGCCAAGAAAGCCGCACCGGCAAAGAAGGCCGCAGTGAAGAAGGCAGC
>JAQCHM010000253.1 GCA_027730885.1 Actinomycetota bacterium
TCCGTCGATGACGGTGTCGCCGGCGTCGAGGTGCTGCGCGACCTCGGCGACCACCTGGCCGGCGATACCGGCCGGGACCATCACCCACACCGCTCGCGGTCCGGCAAGAGCGCTGACCAGCTCCTCGATCGACGCGGCACCAGTGGCGACCCCCTCGACGACCAGCGCGGCCACGACCTCGGGGTCACGGTCGCGCACCACGCACTCGATGCCGTTGCGGTGCAGGCGACGAACGATGTTCGCACCCATTCGTCCGAGCCCGATCATTCCCAACTGCATCGTGGTCTCCATTCTGAAAGAGGTGAACTCACACCCTGAACACGGATCGATCGTCCGCGAACGCCTTGAACTCGAGGGCGTTGCCCGACGGATCGAGCACGAAGCAAGTGAGTTGTTCACCCGGTTGGCCGGCGAAACGGACCTGCGGCTGGATGAGGAACGGCACATCGGCCGCCTGCAGACAGGACACGAGGTTTCGCCAGGCACCATCGTGCAGCAACAGCCCGAAGTGTCGGGCCGGCACGTCCTCGCCATCGACAGGATTGGTGGAAACGGCCATCGGGTCCACGGAAGCGTCGTGATGGGCAACGATCTGGTGACCCCAGAGATCGAAGTCGACCCACTCGGGGGCCGAACGTCCCTCGGGGCAGCCCAACACCGAGCCGTAGAACCAACGGGCAACCTCGAGGTCGTGGACCGGGAAAGCCAGATGGAACCGGGGCCGGGAAATGGACGGCGCAGGAACGCCGCCGGCGAGGAATTCGAGGGCTCGCTGATCGAAGTGCTCGAGGCTGTCGAGGACGAGATCGCAGAAACCGAACCGCCCCGAGCCACGGGCTTGTTGGTCGGGGACGGCCACGACCCGCATGCCCGCTGCTTTGGCCGAGATGCAGCCGTTGACCGAGTCCTCGAAGGCGAGGCATCGATGGGGCGCGACACCCAGCTTGGCCGCGGTGGCAAGGTAAGGGTCGGGGTGCGGTTTGCCGTAGCCATCGAACTCGGCGGAGTGGACGACTTCGAAGACCTCGGACAGCCCGAGAGCATCGAGAATGGCCACGATCAGCCGTTCGTCGGAGGAGGAACACAGCGCCAGGCGCAGGCCGGCGCTTCGGCAACGCTCGATGGTCTCGAGTACGCCGGCCAAGGGCTTCGAGTCCGCGGTGAGCTCGATGACCCGGTCGACCACGGCGGTCGCTACCTCGGCTGGCGTCGGCCCGGTCCATGGTTTCCACTCGAACCACAACTTGGCCACGTCGCCCATGCGGACGCCCATGGTCTTGCGGAAGTCGTCCTCGGTGAGGCCCAGCCCGAGCTGGGTGTTCATCTCCTCCTCAGCCCTGCGCCACTTGGACTCGGACTCGATGAGCAGGCCGTCCATGTCGAACACCGCCGCGGTCACCTCGTAGAGGCCCGCCTCACGGGACTGCGACGACACGAATTCAGTTCCCCGACGTGGCGTGCGGGTGGTTCATCGCGACCGCGTTGGCCATGACGACGACGAACTCGGCCTTCTGCCAGAACTCTTCGATCGTGCGGGCGTCGCTGTAGCTCATGCCCGACCGCACACCAGCCAACAGGCCGAACAGCAGCTTGGCGACCTCGCCGCGGTAGGGCACGGCCCCTTCGACGCCCTCGGGGGCCCGCTGCTCGAAGTACTCGGCGTCCATCTCCGTGCCTTCGCGTTTGGCCCTGGCCTCGATGGCCTCGAACGACGCCATGCCCCGGACCCGCTTGACCAGGCCCCGCGAGGACTGCTCGACCTCGCCCGGGCTTTCCTTGGTGCCGGCGAACATGCTGCCGATCATCACGCTGCCGGCGCCGGCCGCCAACGCCTTGGCGATGTCGCCCGAGGTTCGTATGCCACCGTCGGCGATGACCGGGACCGGCCGTCCATCGGGTCCGATGACGCCCGAACAGTCGGCAATAGCGGTGAGCTGTGGGACACCGGCGCCGGCGACGAGCCGAGTGGTACACACTCCCCCGGGCCCGACGCCGACCTTGATCGCGTCGGCTCCGGCGTCAGCCAGATCTTGCGCACCGGCCCGAGTGGCGACATTGCCGGCGATGACGTCGACCTGCGGGAACGCCTGCTTCACCTGGACGAGCACCTCGATCGCGTGGTCCGAATGCCCGTGGGCGATGTCGAGCACGAGGGCGTCGACGCCGGCGTCGACCAGCGCCTGGCTGCGGGGCAAGGCATCGCGATCGGTGCCGATGGCGGCGCCGACGGGATAGGGGCCGGCCGCTTTGACCTGAGCCACCATTGCCGCCTGGGCCTCGACGGTGAGGAACCGGTGAATCGCCCCCATGGCGCCGAGCCGACCGAGCGCAATGGCCATCTCGGCCTCGCAGACCGTGTCCATGTTGGCCGCGATGACCGGCATATCGATCTCGATGTTTCGGGTGATGCGTGTACGCAACGACACATCGGACCGCGACCGGACGTTCGACCGGCGTGGCACCAACAAGACATCGTCGAAGGTGTATCCGGTTCGGATCATTCCGGAGACAAGTGGATGCTGGTCCATTGGCGCAACCCTACTGGCCGAACGGCCAGCAGCCCACTGTCTCGGCGCTGCCCCACAACGAGCACGCCTGCTTCGAATACCTCTGCTTCGAGCCAGAATCTATTCGAGAGTGATGGGCTCGTCGAACGACGCGTCGTCGAATGTGTCGAGATCGGTCAGATCGACCGAGTCGAGCGACTCGACCGGGTCACCCAGGCCAACGGCGATCATGACCCGAGCCTGGATTTCCATCATGAGCTCGGGGTTCTCGCTCAAGAAGGTCTTGACGTTCTCTCGACCTTGGCCGATCTGCTCGCCTTCGTAGGTGTACCAGGCTCCGGACTTCTTGACGATGTCCTGCTCGACCGCGATGTCCAACAGCGAACCTTCGCGACTGATGCCCTTGCCGTACATGATGTCGAACTCGGCCTGACGGAACGGTGGCGCCACCTTGTTCTTCACCACCTTGACCCTGGTTCGGTTGCCGACGGCCTCGGCGCCATCTTTCAGTGACTCGATACGGCGGATGTCGAGACGGACCGAGCTGTAGAACTTGAGTGCCCGGCCGCCTGGGGTGACCTCGGGCGAGCCGAACATCACGCCGATCTTTTCTCGCAGCTGGTTGATGAAGACACAGATGGTGTTGGTCTTGTGCAGGCTGCCCGTGAGCTTGCGGAGGGCCTGGGACATGAGGCGGGCCTGGAGGCCGACGTGGGAGTCGCCCATGTCGCCTTCGATTTCGGCCCGGGGGGTGAGCGCGGCCACCGAGTCGACCACGATGACGTCGATGGAGCCGGACCGCACGAGGATGTCGACGATCTCGAGGGCCTGCTCGCCGGTGTCGGGCTGGGAGATGAGCAGCTCGTCGATGTCGACGCCGATGGCCCGGGCGTAGACGGGATCCATGGCGTGCTCGGCATCGATGTAGGCACAGATCCCGCCATTGCGTTGGGCCTCGGCCACGACGTGCATGGCCAGGGTGGACTTGCCGGAGGACTCTGGGCCGAAGATCTCGACGACGCGGCCCCGAGGGAGACCACCCACGCCGAGGGCGATGTCGAGGGCCAGGGCACCGGTGGGAACCACGCCGATGGCGTTGGTTCCCTGTTCACCCATCCGCATGACCGAGCCCTTGCCGAACTGCTTCTCGATCTGACCGAGAGCCATGTCGAGGGCCTTCTGCTTCTCCGCTGGCTTCTCCATGAGAACCACCTCCTTCTTGCCGGGTTCTTTTCTCGAGCTACTGCGCATGATTGACGTCCCGGGGTTTTGATCTTGTGAGCTTGATCTGTCTGATCTGTGGGGGAACTGCGATCGACACTAACGACGGCCTGTGACAGTCTCGATCGGCGGCTCGGCAACTTGCGCCAGTGTAATTCCGAACAGGTGTTCGGACAACCCTTTCGGGGTCATTTCGGGGTGAATTTTTGGCCCCGGCCACTCGGCTAGGTTGGAACAATGGTCGTCCGCAAGTTGCTGCTCGGCACGTTGATCACCATGCTGCTCGGCGCCTGCACCAGCGACAGCGCGGAACCCACCACGGCCGACGTCCTGGCCAAGCTCGAGGGTCGATCGCTCACCCCGGCCGAGGTTGCTGCACGCGAGCAGGTGGCCCAGCTGCTCTGCGGCCTCGACGACCAGATCCTCACCGCCGTCTGGGCCCAGCTACGCCCGTCCCAGCTCGAGTTCCAGGACTTCGTCTTCAGCCGTCAATGCCCCGAACGCAACGAGTTGTACGCCCGCGCCACCGGCCGGTTCGCTATCCAGGAGTAGCGGCGAGCTACCGGAAGGGTGCTGCTACCTCGACCAGGAAGCGGTCGAGAATCTCGTCCTGGCGGCTGCCACCGCCGAGGGTGAAGTCGGGGATGATGACCTCGTCGACGCCGGCCTCGACGTAGGCGGCCATCTGTTCCTGCAGTTGCGCCGGGGTGCCAATCAGGGACGGACGCTCGATGCCTCGCGCCCGCATCGACTCGGCCTGGGCTTCGGTGTCGCAGAGGAAGAGCAGGGCCACCGAGGATCGTTGCACCGACTTCGGGTCTCGGCCGAGCCGCTCGCAGTGCTGGTCGAGCACCGCACCCTTGGCTGCCATGATCTCGGGCGTCGACCACACGTTCCACTCGTCGGCGTACTGGGCGACCATCCGCAGGGTCTTCTTCTCGCCGGCGCCACCCAGGAGGATGGGCAGACGACCGACGGGCTGAGGCGACAGCGGCGCATTGGCCAAGGTCAAGTGGTCGCCGGCGAAGTCGACCCGTTCGCCGGACCGCAGACCGGTGATGATCTGCAAGGACTCCTCGAGCTTGGCAAATCGATCGGTGAAGGTCCCGAACGGCAAGCCGTAGGCCAGATGCTCGTTCTCCTGCCAACCCGACCCCAGACCCAGGATCACGCGCCCGCCCGAGATGTGATCGGCGGTCACGGCCTGCTTCAGCAGTACGGCCGGATTGCGATAGGTGTTCCCACAGACCAACGGACCGAGGCGGACACGGTCGGTCACCGCGCCCCAGGCCGACAGCACCGACCAGACCTCGTGGATAGGTCCTGAATCGTCGCCCGTGGACGGCATGAAATGATCGGCGAACCACAGCCCGTCCCAACCCGCCTCCTCGGCTCGCATGCCGGTGCGGAGAATCTCGGCCCATTGGTGACTGTTCCCTACCCAGAATCCGAAACGCATGCCGCGGACCCTAGCAGGGTGCTGAAATTCGGTTGGGGTGCTCGCGTTCGTCGCCTGGATGGAAAAGAATGGGGGTG
>JAQCHM010000254.1 GCA_027730885.1 Actinomycetota bacterium
CATAGGGGTGAACGTCGCAGCGAACGAGACGGCGGTGCGAAACAGCAACCCCTCTCTCACCGACACCATTGCCGAGGCTACCGGTGCCACGATCACAGATCTCGACTCGGCCTGGATCGCCTTGCTCAACCAGCCGACCGTGACCGAGATGGCGCAGCTGCCCCGAGGTTCGGCCCTGGTCCCGGAACTGGGTGCCCGCGTCGCGATCGCCGTCGACGGCCTGTGGCTCGAGCCGGCGGCGTCGAGCACCGAACTCGTCCTGACCGGGCCCGGCATTCCGGGACGGCGAACCCTCTACACCAGCGGCGTCAACCCCGACGTGCTTGCCGGTCTCGGACGCTCGAGCGGCGAGTTCCCCGCCGGCCTCGACGTTTGGCTGTTCAGCCCGGACGGTCAGGTCGCTGCCATACCTCGAAGCACCACCCTCACCATCGGCCAGGAGAACTGACATGGGCTACGTAGCTGCCAAAGGAGGCTTCGACGCGATCCGCGCGGCCGAAGACCTCGTTGCCACCACACGACGGGAGAGCAAGAGCTCCTGGCTCGAACTCGACCAGATCGTGGGCCGACTCGGCTACGCCGTGGACCGAGTGATGGGCGAGGGAGGCCTCTGGGACGAAACGACCGCGGCCCGAGCCTTTCGCCAGGCAGAGGGCGACGTCATCGAGTCCGCTCATCTCATCCGGGCCCACCGCTCCACCCTGCCTCGCTTCGGGACCACCGATGTGGCCGACGCCAACGAGATCGACGTGATGCGTCGCATCGTGCCCGCGTTCCGCGAACCTCCGGGTCCGCAACTGCTGGGCCGCACCCTCGACTACACCGGACGCCTGCTTGACACCACCGACGAGGACGAGGCCCGTCGCGCCGCGGTGGAAGCAGCGACCGCCCGCTCCGAGCAGGACGCTGCTCCGATGCCCGATGGGGCCGGCAACGAGGTGCGAGTGCCTGGCCGTCTGCTCGACGTGCTCCGCTCGATGGATCTCGCTGTCGATCGCCGCACCGGCGACGACCCCGAACCAGCGGACATCGCCCGGGTTCCGGCCCGGCCCGGGGCCCCGCGCTCGGCCGTACTGTCCACCATGGCTCGGGCCGAGACGGGGGCTCTCGTGGCGCTCTGGTACCGCAACATCCTCGGGCCCGATCGCAACCTCCACGAAGTCACGCTCGGCGAAGTGCGCCACGGCCGCCTTCCCGTGCGGGTCAGGCACCCGCTCATCGACGAGCCGGTTGAGATCGGACAGGTCCGGGTGACCGAGGTCGAAGCCATCGAAGACCTCGATGGCCCCGACGAGGATCGCACGAAGTTCGACGTCGGCTACGGCATCACCTTCGGCCACAACGAGCGCAAGGCGATCGCCATGGCGAACCTCGACATCGCGCTCCACAGGGCCGAGCCCGACTCGTTCCTCGAGCAGTCGATCCTGATGACCACCGACGGACTCGACTCGTCCGGGTTCCTCGAGCATCTGAAACTGCCCCACTACGTGACCTTCCGGTCCATGGTCGAACGCAAGACCACAATGCGGACGACCACGATGCGGACCACCACCGTGCGCCAGAACCAGCCGTCGGCCGAGTCCGAGGCCGTGACGGCATGACCGTCCTCGATGCGTTGCCATCAGTCGAGCACGCTGCCGTTCTCGACGAGTCCTCCAAGCGTGAGATCCGCCGGGCAATCCTGACCGCCATCGCGGTTCCCGGCTATCAAGTCCCATTCGGCTCGCGAGAGATGCCGGTGGCACGAGGCTGGGGTTCGGGCGGCCTCCAACTCACATTGGCAATCGTCGGCCCCGACGACGTGGTGAAGGTCTACGACCAGGGCGAGGACGGCGGCGTCAACGCTGCCAACCTGCGGCGCCTGATTCGCCGCTCTGAAGGGGTGGAGACCACCACCGATCCTCGCCAAGCCACCGTGATCCAGACCCGGCACCGCGTGCCCGAAGACGAGCTGCGGGCCGACCAGACGCTGGTGTTGCAGGTGCCGGTTCCCGAGCCGCTCCGAGGTGTCGAACGCGACATGAACGAGTTGCGACGCATGCACGCTGAAGGCGACTACTCAAAGATGTGGGTCAGCCTCTACGAAGACCTGGTCCGCAACGGAGTCATCACCGAGACCACCGGCTACCCCTGCCTGGTCGGCGGACGCTACGTCATCGCCACCACCCCGATCCCCCGGTGGGACGTGCCGCCGCTGCATCAGGCCGCGTTCCTGTCGCTGTTCAGCGCCGGCCGCGAGAAGCGGATCTATGCCATCCCGCCCTACACCGATGTCGAGCCGCTCACGTTCGAAGACGTCCCGTTCGAAGTCGAGAAGGTGAGCGCACGATGCCGGTGCGGCCTCGTCGTCCCTGACGGCGACCTTCAGTCCTACCAGGTCGAGATCCCGCAACAGGACGGCTCCAGTGTCTGGGCCTGTTCCGACACCGACTGGTGTACCAGGCAGCGGGTCGAGGCCGGCCTCCTGGACCCGTCCGCGATCACCGAAACCGAGGTCGACCTGTGAGTCCGTCTGCCGCCACTGCCCCGATCCCCACGACGACCACCACGAGTACCGTCGACTATCCGCCGAGCTCTCCTCGGCCGCCCGCGCTGACGGTCCGACAGCTCAGCAAGTACTACGGACCGATCCTCGGTTGCCGCGACGTCGAGTTCGAGGTCGCCCCTGGCGAGGCGCTCGGCATCATCGGCGAGTCCGGCTCGGGCAAGTCGACTGCGATGCGCTGCATCGCCGGTGACCACGACGCGACCTCAGGGCGAATCACCATGGGCACCGTAGGCGACGGCCACACCGACATCCTCACGATGTCCCCGAGCGATCGTCGGGCGCTGCGCGTCAAGGACATCGCGGTGGTCTACCAGGATCCGAGCGAAGGCCTCGACCTCGGCGTCTCCGCCGGCGGCAACATCGCCGATCGGCTCACCGCCGCCGGATGGCGGAACTTCGGCAGGATCCGCGAGCGAGCAGCCGAACTGCTCGAGCGCACTGAAGTCCCACTCGATCGCATGGACGACCCCGTCCGCACGTTCTCCGGCGGCATGCGCCAGCGGGTCCAGCTGGCAAAGGCACTCGCCAACCGTCCTCCCCTCCTGCTGCTCGACGAGCCGACGACCGGGCTCGACGCCTCCGTCGCTGCCGGCGTGCTCGACCTCATCCGCGACCTCCTGGAGGAAACCGGCGTGGGCGCCGTCGTCGTCAGCCACGACTTCAAAGTGATCGAGATGCTGACCCGGCGCTGCCTCGTGATGCATCAGGGACATGTCGTCGAGCAAGGTCTCACCGATCAGCTCCTCGAGGACCCCCAACACCCTTACAGCCAGCGCCTCGTCGGCGCAGCGAGAGGATGAAGATGGCCCCCGCCTCCTCCCACGCGTCCGCCACGACCAAACTGCGGTCGACCGGCAGCAAACCCGTTCCCGACCCGGTCCTGTCGATTCGCGGTTTGGAGAAGCGCTTCGTTCTCCATGCCGTCGATGGCCGCATCGTCGACGGTCTGTGCGGCGTCGACCTCGACGTGTTCCCCAACGAACACGTCTGCCTCGCCGGCACGTCCGGTGCTGGGAAGTCCAGCCTGCTCAAGGCCGTTCATCGCACCTACGTCGCCGACGCCGGGACGGTGCACTACCGAACCGCCAACGGCGAGGTCATCGATCTCCTCGGGCTGGGCGACGCCGACATGGCCGACCTGCGAGCGGCCGAGATCGGCTACGTATCGCAGTTCCTTCGGGCTGAACCCCGTCGGGGTGTCCTCGACGTCGTGGCCCGTGCGGCGATTCGCATGGGTGTCACGCCCGACGAAGCGAAGGACCGAGCCGCCACCGTGCTGCGCCGGGTCAACATCGACGATCGACTGTGGGCCACCTATCCCTCCTTGCTCTCCGGCGGCGAGAAGCAACGGGTGAACATCGCGGCTGGGATGATCGTGGCCCCACGGTTGCTCCTGCTCGACGAACCCGTATCGGCGCTCGATCCCGCGAACCGGGCCTCGGTGCTCGACGACCTCACCGAAAGAGGCTCGACCGTACTGAGTGTCTTCCACGATCTCCCCGCCATCCGACAGCTGGCCGACCGCGTCGTGGTGATGGCCAGAGGCCGGATCATCGACGAAGGCACAGCTGAAGAAGTACTCCAACGAGGAAAGGAACTGGTGCCGGCGTGACCGCCATCCAGACACCCGGCGATCTCAGCATCGCCACCCGAGGAAGCTATGTCCTCACCGACGTTCGAGCCGCGATCGGCGCAAGAATCGTCGATCAGCTGACCATCGAAGTCGTCAACGGGACCATCATCTCGATCGGCGAAGGCCGCCACCCCGGCGGTGCCCTGGACGGGAGCGGCTTGCTCCTCGTCCCTGGCCTCGTCGACACCCACAGCGATGGTCTGGAGAAGGAGGCCAACCCGAGGCGGACCGCCCACTTCCCCATCGACTACGCCATTCAGGCCTTCGAGGGTCGGCTCCGATCATCGGGAATCACCACGGTGTTCCATGGTGTGGGATACCAGGAGAAGCCTCGGTCAGGGCGCTCGATCGAGCGAGCGCGTGCTCTCAACCAGACCATCAACGAGCGCCGGCAGGATCCGACCGCCAGGGTCGACCATCGCGTGTTGTTCCGTCTCGAAGCGCGGGATGACAGCGCCCTGGCCCCACTGCTCGAAGATCTCGAACAGGGCAAGCTTGGCTCACAGCCGTTGGTGTCGTTCGAGGACCACACCCCGGGCCAGGGTCAGTACCGAGATCCGGCCCGGTTCGCTGCCGCATTGGACCCCGAGGACATCCCTGAGGGGCTGACGGCACAACAGCACGTCGACGACATCATGGCTGAGGCTGAACGGCACCTGGTCACGCGCCAGGAGATCATCGAGAAGCTCGGGCCGCTTGCGGCCAACGGCACGTTCCGGTTGCTGGCCCACGACATGGAGAGCGCCGCCGACGTGGCAGCCGCTGCCGCGTTCTCGGCAGCGATCGCCGAGTTCCCGTTGACCGTCGAGTCGGCGCGAGCGGCGAAGGAGGCCGGCATGACCGTGGTTATGGGAGCCCCGAATGCACTGCGTGGTTCGTCCCACTCGGGCAACGCCTCAGCCAGAGAACTCATCGCTGCGGGACTCTGCGACGTTCTCGCCTCTGACTATCTCCCACCGGCCATGTTGAGCGCGGCCTTCGTCATGGCCGCCGAGGGAACCTGCTCGCTCCCTCGGGCGCTGCATCTGATCACCGCTGGCCCCGCCGATCTCGCCGGTCTCGAGG
>JAQCHM010000255.1 GCA_027730885.1 Actinomycetota bacterium
TGGTCGAAGGCCGAGAGGTCTATGGGAGCCTGTGTGCCAGCTGCCACACCGCCGACGGCTCCGGAGGCCGGGGCCCGGCGCTCAACCAGGGACGGGTGGTGGAGGCCTATCCCGACGTCGAGGATCAGATCGAGTTGGTGACCAATGGGCGAGCGGCAATGCCGGCCTTCTCCGGCAGCCTCAGCGCCGACGAGATCGCCGCCGTCGTGCGTTACACCCGCGAGGTCATCGCAACAGTCGAGTAGCGGCGAGCGCCGACGGTGCTGTGCCGACGGTGTTCAGCGTTCGGCGAGGCCGAACATGAGGTGGGTCGGATCCTGGTCACCCAGGATCCGCAGGAGCAGCGGCTCGATCGGCCCGAGGTAGTCGCGCAGGGTCGGAGCCTGGCGCATCAGGTCGGTCCAGCGCTCGCCGTTCCAGAACCGCTCGACTCCCTGGGATTCAGGGTCGAGGTACCAGCCGGGGTATCTCCGTAGTTGGTTCATGGTCTGCACTTCGGTCACACCCCATGCATCGGCTGCTTCGGTCCGAAACCAAAGTTCCGTGAGGTTATTTGCTCAACCCGTCTGTCCGGACGAGATGAACGTTCACAGACCCCAGGCTCGTTCGAGACGAGTGAGGGAGTCGTCGAGCCACGCGGCCCGACCTCGGCGTCCCGGCCGCTCGATGGCCAATGCCCCGCCGGGAGCGGTTGCTCCCAGCCGTCGAAGCAGCGGCAGAAGCTGGCGGTCGAGGTGTGAGTCACTGACCAGACCGTCGCTGACGATGCCCTCGAGCTCCTCGAAATCGGCGGGTTGCAGCGTCGGCAATTGCATGCGACGCAGCTCGATCAACGGCCCCGGTTGCCTGTGATCGGTTCCGAAACGTTGGACGTAGCGGGCGAGAACCTGTACGCCGATGGCGATGACCAAGAGCGCGAGACTGACTGCGGCCACCATCATGGCTGGTCACCGGCTTCGCGCTCCTTCGCCTCAGCCCAGGCTGCAACTGCCTGCTCGAGCTGGCGCTGCAGCTCTCCCAACGCGGAACGAGCACCGTCGCGCATGTTCTCGGTCACCGGCTGAAGGGAATAGCGCGCTTGTTCGAACAGGTCGGTGATCTGGGCGAGTGCCTGCCCACCTCCGAGCGCTGGAAGCGCCCGTTGGAGGTACTCGTGGGGGGTTTCAGCGTCTCGGGGAGCAAGGTCGACCTCGGAGAGCTGATCCTCGACCCGGGCATAGGCGAAGCGGATGGCCCGGCCGGGATCGGGTTCGGCATCCAGATCGCGGAGTAGCCCTTGAATGAGTCGCGCCGTTCGATCCATGTCGAGCCCGGCATCGTCCAGTTCGGCCGGGTCGGGCAAGGAGAGCGAGAATCGGGCATCGTCCAGATCGAACTCGATGTCGTCCTGGACGAGGAGGAGCTGGCGCCGGTTGAATGCCCCGTAGATGAGCCCCAGCACGGCAGCGGCCAGGAACATGCCGAAGAGTACCGCCAGGCTGCCGGAGACCTGCTCCGGGTAGAGGCTCGTGAGCTCCGACGAGGCGGGAGTCACGGTCTCGGGCGCGGGCACCCCGTTCGAACGGTTGACTCTGCGGTGTTGGGCACCCAGGGCAGCCGTCACAACGACGACGACGGCAAGCAGCCAGGCGCTCATCGGTCCGACGAGTCGGCCGAGACGTTCGGCCAGACGGCTCAGGATCTCGAAAAGCCGTGCGGCGAACAACAGGAGTGCGATGGCCCCGATGCCGAGCGGCACCCATACGGAGCGGGGATCGTCGCTCAGGAATTGCCGGACGATGAGGCCGGCGGTGATGGCCACCGTTGAGCCGACGAGGGACCCGATCGAGGTCCGCACCAACAGGCCGGCACCCAGGCGGGTCGGTTGCCTCGCGTCGAGCGAGAAGCGGCCGGTTTCATGTACGCCCGAGATCACTATGGCCAGGACGATGGCTTGAATCCAGCTGAAGTCGTCACCGGCGACGATGGCGCCTACGCCGAGCATCAGCAAGCCGAGATAGAGCCCGGGTACCCAGCCGCTGAACAAGGCGACCCCGACGAACATCAGGCTGGCGAGCACGATCACGAACCCGTATTGCATTCCCGCGAGCCCGGCCATGACGGCGCCGATCAGGAGTGTCGCCAGAGCAAGGCACGCCGCGACGGTGGCCAGCACGGCCAGCTGGCGGATGCCGTGCGTCTCGCTGGTGGTCGTCTGGCCGTTGCGGCTCTCGCGCCGAACGGCTCTGGACGTGGCGGTCACCTGAAGGCCACCGGTCGGCGATTGAGCGCGGCAACGGGAACCTCGAGAGGATCGTCAGGTTTCCATTCCACGACCGCGATCCCGCGATCGCTCAGCCGGCGTCGTTGGGCGGCCCGTTCGACCCGCCACAGCCGGGCGGCGAACTCGGCGTTCCGTTCGGTGACGACCAGGTGGGCGTCTGGGCTGCATTCGAGGACCACTACTTCGTGGCCCCGACTGCGCAGCTCGACCGGTAGGCGGGCGGCACCTTTGTCGATGAGTCCGCTGATGAACACGATCAACGCTCCGGAGTCGAGATCGTGGAGCGGGAGTTGCGATAACTCCGGCGCCCGGAGACCGGGTTCGACCTGGGTGTCGAGCAACGCGTCCAACAAACGGGCCTCGTGCAGACGTCCCAACCGAGGTCGGTACCAGCGAATCGTTCGGCCGACGTCGAGGAGGCCGACCCGGTCGTACTGCCCGAGGTTGCTCTCGGCCAACCCGAGGGCGGCACGTACCGCTCGTTGGACCAGGCGGTCGCCCAGCGGTCCGATGTCCCGGAAGCTGTCGAGCATCAGGACGAGGTCGCCGGAGCGGTCGGGGTGACGAACCGTGACCCACGGCTCGCCGCGGCGGGCCGAGACCCGCCAGTTGATCGACCGTTGCGGGTCACCGATGCGATAGGGCCGGACTTCGGCGAACTCCGAACCCTCACCCAGCACGCGCGACCGGTGGTTCCCGGCCCGGGGAACGAGGCGGGAAGGGGCAAGCACCGTTCGCCGTGCTCCGTCCGGGGGGTGGACCCGGATGGCGACGCGGGGTCGATGAACGAACGAGGTGGCGAAGAAGCCGAAGCGATCTCGGGCGGTGACGATGACGCGGCCCGGCACGCTCACGCCCCAACGCACTGCACGGACCGGAATGCGGACCTTGATCAACTGGCCGGGGCGAACGGTGACGATGGTCCGGGACGTGCCGTGTAGTGCCTCGAGATCGGGCGGGAGTTCGAGGTCGAGCGAGACCCAGGGCGAACCGACGCGAGAACCGACGCTGAGCACCAGTGTGATCTCGTCTCCTTCCACTACCCGTTCCGGGACCTCGAGTGCTACGTCGAGGTCGGGCCAGCGGTGCATCGCCGGGCCGACGAGAGCAAGCGCAACCAGCGGGCTGACCAACAAGGCCAGCATCGGCAGGCCGGCAACGATGGCGGTGAGGAGGCAGGCCGCGCCGAGGGCGACAGTGGTCAGATAACGGGGGCTGATCTGACGATTCACGCGTCGGCGTGCATACCGTTTGGCCCAGCGGCCTGCCCCACGAGCTGGTCCTCGGCGGTGAGCGATGTCGGTGTCGGGACCTGGTCGAGGCAGGCCTGGATCACATCGGCTTCGCGTACGCCCCGGACCCAGGCGTCGGTACGTAGGACGACTCGGTGCGCGAGTGTCACGACGGCCAGTGCCTTCACATCGTCGGGAGTGACGAAGTTGCGACCGGTGAGGGCCGCGCGAGCGCGGGCGACCTTGATCAAGGCCAGCCCACCCCGGGGGCTCGAGCCGATCTCGAGCGAGTCGTTGGTGCGGGTGGCTTCGACGATGCGGACGACGTAGTCGACCAGGTCGGCGTTGGCCTGCACCGTCTCGACCGCGCGCTGCATCGATCGGATGCCATCGGCGTCGGTGACGGGGCGCAGTTCGGGCTGTTCGACGCAGCGGGCGAGCCGGCGGGTGATGAGGTCTCGTTCGGCAGTCGCCCCCGGGTAGCCGACCGTCGTGCGCAGGAGAAAGCGATCGAGCTGAGCTTCGGGCAACGGGTAGGTACCTTCGGTCTCGACCGGGTTCTGGGTCGCGAGGAGGAAGTAGGGTCGGGGCAGCGGGTAGGAGTGCCCGTCGACGGTGATCTGGCGTTCCTCCATGGCCTCGAGTGCTGCAGCCTGCGTCTTGGAGGGAGCGCGGTTGATCTCGTCTCCCAACACCAGGTTGGCGACGAGGGGGCCGGGTACGAATCTCGGCACGCCGTCGGGTCCCGGCAACACGGTGCCGGTCAGGTCGGTGGGGATGAGGTCGGGGGTGAACTGGATCCGGGAGAAGCCGAGTCCGGTGACCGTGGCCAGAGAGCGGGCGATGAGCGTCTTCGCCACCCCCGGAACGTCCTCGATGAGTACGTGCCCATCGGCGAGGAGCCCGGCGAGGATCAGCTCGAGTACGGCGCGCTTGCCGACGACAGCGCGCTCGACTTCATCGAGGATCAGCGAGGCCAACGAGGAAACCGACGCGACGTCGATCAGGGGTAAGTCTGTTGTCACGGCGGTCACATTATCCGGCAAGGCCGGGTCGCGGTGCCGCGCCGGGGCCCAGCCGACGAGGTCGGATCACCCGGCCAGTGCCGAGGTCGCGGTCCGACGGTTCTGGCTCGTCGACACGACCACAATTGATCCGACCATCGGGTTGTGTGCTATATCTAAGGCCAACGGGGTTTGTGGAGAACGGAGTTTTCGTCGTGAGAGTCCATCGACTCATTCCAGCAGCTGCATTGCTCACCGCCTTCTCGGCGTGCGCGATCGAGGGCGAGCCGGAAAATCTCGAGAGTGCAGTCGAGAGATGCGCCCCGGAGTTTGCGACGAACGTCGAGACTTCCTATGAAGAAGTGGCGGGGATGCTCGCCAAGATTTACGTGGACACCGGTGCTGTGGACACCGATGGGGAGTCGGTTCAGCCGGTGCTCAGGCGCATGTTCGATCCGACGAGTACGGACGCGGATTCCCTCGACTACGTCGATCAACTCGGCGAGATTGCTTGCGTCACCGCCGACGGAAAGCTGATATTCACCGTCGGCGGCATCATCGTTCGCGAAACTCAGAAGCTCACCGAGGAGGCTACAGCGGCCGAGCCGGCCCCGGCCGACGAGGAAGCGCCGGTCGAGGACGATGCGCCGATCGAGGAGGATACGCCTGCTGAGGAGGATGCACCGGTCGAGGAGGA
>JAQCHM010000256.1 GCA_027730885.1 Actinomycetota bacterium
CGTCGTCGAGTTCGAGTCCCCGGGGCCGATCGATCTCGAGGGCGGGGGCGAGGACCGGGCAGATCTCGGCGGCCTGACGCAACGCGCTGAGGAAATCGAGGTCGAGTCGATCGCCGAACTTGGTGAGCACCTCGTCATCGACGCGCCAAAGGTCGGAGGCTGCCACTCGGAGCGACGGGTCGCGCGTCGGGCGGACACCGAACTCCACCCGCCACGTCGACGTGGCTGCACCTTCGATCGGGGGTAGGACGAGCATGGCCAGCTGGGCCGACCGACAGAGGCGCCCAGCGAGATCGTTG
Organism: Actinomycetota bacterium; assembly: GCA_027730885.1. Taxonomy (GTDB): domain Bacteria; phylum Actinomycetota; class Acidimicrobiia; order Acidimicrobiales; family SZUA-35; genus JAHECQ01. The sequence goes on from JAQCHM010000256.1 coordinate 300, forward strand.
ACCCATGGCCGCAGCTGGCGAACCCGAGTGGGCTGCAGGTCGGCGAAGACGGGACTGGCGGTGATCCTGGACGAGGCCGGCGCCCGCAGGAACCGGTCGGCAACGGCATCCCAGCACGCTCGGATGGCGAACTCGGGATTGGTGGGAAGGTGGCGCATGGGGCTGTCAGCCGCGGGCACGGCGTAGGCGACTCGGGGAAGGGCATGGGCCATTGCCTCGACGTAGTCGTATTGCTGACCATCGAGGGGATCGACCCTCCAAGTATCCCATCCGGCGGGACTCACCCACGGCAGAACTCGGCCCTGGGCGACGAGAGTGAGCGCGGAACGCACGACTGCGGCCCAGGCCCTGACCGACTCGGTGACCGGTGCATTGATCGGCAGATCGGCGAAGCGATCGATGGCATCGCGCATCGTCAGGAGCGCGACCGTGACCGTGCGCCGACCCTCGGCAGTGATGAGGTCGATCCTGGTGTACTTCCAGCCCGCGGGCAGGGCGAAGTCGAGCCTCGGTGACTCCGCGCCGTTCCACAACGCGAAGTACGACGCCCGCGGAGGGTCGACGGCGACGAACGTCGCGTCCCACTCGGGCTCCGGCATGTTCGGGGCGAATGATGCCACGGCGACACTCTAGACAGATGGAGTGACATTGCGAACAAGCGTTCGCAGAGGGGAGGGAGGGGAAGAGGGCGGGAGGGAGAATTGGTCGAGCCCACCGTTGCTCCGCTAGACCGGGGCCATGACCGATCCCTCGCAACTCCGGTTCCTCGAAGGTATTCGAGTGTTGGACTTCACCCAGTACCTTGCGGGCCCTTCGAGCACACGGATGATGGCCGAGCTCGGGGCCGAGATCATCAAGGTCGAACAACCTCCGTTCGGCGATCCGATGCGTGGTCAGGCGCCCCGCCGCAATCGGCGATCCGGTTCGTTCATTCAACAGAACCGAGGCAAGCTCGGTCTCTGCCTCGACCTCAGCCGACCCGAGGCCATCGCCCTGATCAAAGAACTCATCCCCAAGGTCGACGTCGTCGTCGAGAACTTCACGCCGGGGGTGATGGCCCGACGGGGCCTCGACTACGAGACGCTGGCGGCAATCAACCCGGGCATCGTCATGGCCTCGGTGTCGGGATTCGGACAGACCGGTTCCTGGAGTGGCCAGTCGAGCTTCGACTTCATCGCCCAGGCCTACTCCGGCATCATGCACGTCACCGGCGATCCCGACGGGCCACCAATGTTCGTCGGCACCGGGATGGGCGACACCAACGCCGGTGTCCACGCCTTTGCCGGCATCGGGTACGCCCTGTTCCAACGATCACGAACCGGTCAGGGCTGCCACATCGACATCTCCATGGTCGATGCGCTCTTCCACATGCACGAGAACAACGTGCAGGCCCACTCCCTCACGAACGGTGAGTATCAGCCGATGCGCCGAGGTCGTCACTACGACCCGGTGGCACCCGCCGGTTCGTTCAGGGGACCCGAAGGCTGGATCGTGCTGCTGTGCAGCGTCAACCAGATCTCCAACCTGTGGGAAGCCCTCGGTCGACCTGACCTGGCCGACGACCCCCGCTTCGCCAACAACACCCTCCGGATCGAGAATCGAGACGCGCTCACCGAGATCATCGAGGACTGGATGGCCCACTTCCCCACCGACCAGGCGGTCATGGACGCCCTCATCGAGGCCCGGGTACCGTGCGGGCCCGTACTCAGCCCGGCCGAGGCCATCACCCATCCCTACTTCATCGAACGCGAGATGGTCCGCCTGATCGACGATCCCCACGCCGGTTCGTTCCACGCGCCGGGGTTCCCGATCAAGTTCTCCTCGACCCGACCCGTCGAAGACCTCGTGGCGCCGATGCTCGGCCAACACAACCGAAGCGTCCTCACCGAACTCCTCGGCTACGACGACGCCACCATCGATCAGTGGGAAGCCGACGGCCTGCTCGGTTCGAAGGACCGCTGAAGTCGGCTCACCCGGATCGCACCCGCCCGGAGTCAGACGAGAGGAGTCAGACGAGCGCGGTCAGGATCGCGGTGAGTTCGGTGGGGCGCCTGATCGGGATGAGGTGGCTTGTCTCGATCTCGTGATACGACCACGCGTCCGAGGTCCGAGCGTGCGCCCCGGCGGCCCAGAACCCAGAGTCCGATGCCTCGGTGGGGTCGGCGGTGGCCTTGATGTAGGTGCGGGTGAACGGCCAGTCGTCGACCGGGCGAGACAGCGAGACCGGCTGGCGGAGCGTGCCGATGGGCTGGAACGACCGTCGTTCGTTGGCCCACAAGGTCTGTTCGGGCGTGTCGAGCTCGCGGGGGATGGCCGGGACCAACCACGAGGTGCCGGGATCGAGAGCCGGTTGGGGAAACGTCCGACCGAAGAGCGACAAGGCGCTCTGCCCGTCGGCCGGCACGAAGGCGTCGAGGTAGACAAGATGACGGACTCGGTCGCCGATGTGGTCGAGACAGCCGGTGACGACCATGCCCCCGTAGGAGAAACCCAGCAGCACGATGTCGTCGAGGTCCTCGTAACGAACCATGTTCACGACGTCGGTGATGTGGGTGTCGAGATCGATGTGCGGGCCGGTGAGGTGCGAGCGTTCACCGATGCCGGTGAGGCTGGGGGTCAGCGCCTCGTGGCCCGCTGCGAACAGCTGGCGGCGGACCTCACGGAACGAGTACGAGCCCCCCCACGCACCATGAACGAGCACGAATGAGGTCATCGGGCAGCAGCCTCCTGGGGAGCGGGAACGGTCAGAGCTTCGGACTCGGCGGCCGCCTCGGCCATGGGTGAGGTGCCACGCAACGGTACTGCCCGAAGGCGCCAGGCGGCAAGAACCATCAGACCCGCCACCGGAATGCCGGCCAGGTAGACCAGGCGCACCCCTTCGGCCACCGAGGCAACGACGACGTCGTGTAGTTCGGCGGAAAGATCGCGAACGGTCTCGGGACTTCCGGTGAGCTCGGCGACGTCGAGGTCAGCGACCTGGTCTGCCGGCAACCGGTCCGCCAACTCCGATCGGAGGCGGGCCGCCAGCAGCGCCCCGAAGGCCGCAACTCCGAACGTCATGCCGAGCGTGCGGAAGAAGGCGTTGGCCGCGGTCGCCACCCCGAGGTCGGCGTGGCTGACACCGTTCTGGATGGCGACCGAGAGCGGCGGCATCGTCATCCCGATCCCAATGCCGTTGATGATGACGAACGGCGTGGCCGCCCAGACCGGCGACCCGACGCCGAGGGTGGTGAGCCCGATGATCCCGGCAAGGCAGAGGAACGGCCCGATACGAATAGAAGTTCGATAGGTCCCGGTCTTCGTCATCCGCTTGCCGGTAATGATCGACGCGACCGTCAGCCCCAGCATCATGGGAGCGAGCATCAGCCCCGACGCGGTTGCGCTGGCCCCGCTGACCACCTGGAGGAAGAGCGGAAGGCAGATGTTGGCGCTCATCATGGCCCCGCCGGTCACGAAGGCGAGGGCGACACCGGTGCGGAAGATGTCGTTGCCGAACAGCCGCAGCGGGAGGATGGGGTTGGGGGCACGGAGTTCCTGCCCGATGAAGAGACCACTGAAGACGACACCGACCAGGCAGAGTCCGAGGATGGTGGGCGACGACCACGCAAGATCGTCGCCGCCGATACTGGCGGCAACCAGAAGAGCTCCGACACCGATGCTGAGCAGCGTCGCCCCCAACCAGTCGACCGTCACCTCGGCAGCACGGTGCGGAAGCTTCAAGTAGCGGGCAACCAGCACCAACGTGACCGCCCCGATCGGGAGGTTGAGGTAGAAGATCCATCGCCAGCCCAGGGCAGCGGAGTCGACGATGAGGCCGCCCAACAGCGGTCCGACCAGACCGGAGAGCGCGAACGTCCCCGTGAACCAACCCATGTAACGACCGCGCTCGCGCGGGGACAGTACGTCGCCCAGGATGATGAACGCGAGGGACTGGAGCCCGCCGCCACCGATGCCCTGCAACGCTCGGAAGGCGACGAGCATGATCATCGAGTTCGCGACGCCGGCCAGCATCGAACCGGCCAGGAACACCAGGATGGCGAGGACGAACGTCGGGCGTCGGCCGAAGATGTCGCTGATCTTGCCGATGAGCAAGCTGGCGACGGTCGAGGTGACGAAGTAGGACGTGACCACCCAGGTCAGTTGGTCGAAACCACCAAGGTCGCCGACGATGGTCGGCAGCGCGGTGGACACGATCGTGCCGTCGACCGCACTCAGGAAGATGCCGGACAACAGCCCGACCATGATCATCTTGATCTGGCGAGGAGTGAGGCTGACCTGGCTGACTTCGGCGACCGACCGGGACGAGTCTGGGGACGTGGTCGATACGGTCAAGTGGGACTTCCGGAATCGGTCACCAGCTGGTCGAAGTCGAGTTCTCTGAGGAACCGACTGAACGCAACTTGAGCGGCGAGGGCGTCCAGGTCACGAAACGGCTCGGGGGCAACCGGGGGGATTCGACCAAGCCTTCTTCGAACAGCTGGTTTACCAGTCCGAGGGCCTGCAGATCGACTTTGCCGCAGAAGAGCATCGGGATGCGCTCGGGCCGTCCCTGCCTCAGGGCCAGCCGAACATAGGCGTAGGCAAGCACCAGCCCTTTCCCGTAGGCCAGGTCCTTGGCGAAGGGTGGCCCCTCGGGCACGCTGCCGCGAAAGATTCGGGACGATGTCTGCCAGGCCTCTTCCTCGTCGAGGCCCTCGACGCGCAGGTGCTCGAAGAGTTCGACGAACGTGGCACCGTTGTGGACCAGCTCGATGCCGCGGATCCGATTGACCACACGCCGAAGCCGAGAGGGCTGGCTTCGGAGCGACAGGATCTCGGTGAGCGTGGCCAACCCTTCCTGGGTGACCGTTGCGGGAGGGGGCGCCTTGCCGAGGAAGGTGCAGTAGGGCTG
>JAQCHM010000257.1 GCA_027730885.1 Actinomycetota bacterium
CCGGGGATCCCGAAAGCGTGGCGCCCGACGAAGATGTTGGGTATCCCCGTTTCGGGGTGGACCTTCACCAGCAGCCGCAGGTAAGCCTCACCGTGATAGAGGGTCCCGTACGCGCCCTCACCGTTGGAGGACGGGAAGTCGCCGAGGTCGTTGGCCTGGGAGAAGTTGGTCGAATGGTACGCGCTCAGATTGGCGATTCGAGCCTTGGTTGCATCGTCGAGCGCGGCGTAGGCGGCCCGAGTGTCGGCGTACTCGGTCTGGCCCCCTTCGTCGGGGACGATGACCGCAGAGAGCATGGCGCACTTGCTGGCGATCGGCTTGTAGGTCGAATCGGTATGCCAGCCCTCATTGCCGATGTTGGTGCGCATCAGCTGGCTGTCGACATCGAGCACGTCGCTGTAGGTGCCGTCGGCCAGCTTCTTGACGTTGGCCAACGCCTGGCCACCGAACTCGAGGTCGCCGAAGCGCCGGCCGAAGTCGGCGCTGGCCTGTTCGTCCAGGTGCTGGCCGGGGAAGACGAGTAGACCGTGTTGCAGAAACGCGTCGTGGAGCTCGGCGAACTGAGCGTCGTCGAGCGAGCGGAGATCGAGACCGGTGACCGTGGCCCCGAAGGTCTTGTTTTCGAGGGGTGTGACGTTCATGCCTGCCATGGTGCGAGCGTACTCTCAGCCGCTTGTCTCAGGCCAGCTTCAACGACCGGCCAATTGGCCGCCCGACCGGGCGAGGGTTCCGGGGTCCGTCCGGTGACCGTGGCCGTCGTGAACGCAAAGGGTGGCGTCGGCAAGACGAGCATCGTCGCCAACCTCGCGGCATGGATGGCTCGCGCTGGGCATCGGGTTCTCGTGGCCGACCTGGACCCCAGGGCAACCTGGCCCATGACCTCGGGTATCTCGAGCAAACCGACAACGGTCGCCATCTCCTCGATGTGCTTCGTGGCACCGGGGCGGCTCTGACGTTGCGAGCCGTGCGCCCAGGTCTCGACGTCTGGTGCGGGGGTCCACAGCTGGCTCGTTCGGTCGGTGCCCTGATCCTGCGGAGCGACAATCCGCTGACCGACGCGCTGGCCGAGGTTACCGGCCGCTACGACGTCGTTTTCGTCGACTGTCCGCCTGCGTTGGGTCCGCTCATCGACGCCGCGCTTCTCGCTGCCAACCTCCTGATCGTGCCGGTCAGAACCGACCACGCCTCACTCCACGGCCTCGAGATGATCGGCGACCGGTTCCGGGAGGTGAGGCCGGAGAGTTCGGGTGCCGAGCTGCTCGGTATCACGATCTTCGACGTGTCGAGGCGAGCCACGGCCCTGTCCTCCGAAGTGGCTCGGTCCATACGTGCCGGTTTCGGGGACCCCCACCCGAGGATCCTGCCGGCCATCCGGCGCTCCGAGCGGGCCGCGTTCGAGATGCGGGCGAGCGGGCGAGTCGCGCACGAGTATGCGGCCGCGAACCCGAGTTCGGCGTCCGCCGCCAGCCTCGCCGACGGCTACGAGGCACTCGCGCTGCAAGTCCTGGAAGTCCTCGAAGTGCTCTGGGACCAACCCGCGGGGCGATGACGCCCGTTCCGGCGTAGGCCGACACTCACTCGGTGCGGTAACATCGGATCACGGACTCCGGATGAAGCACCGGGGTCGCACAAGGGGACTGACCGTGCACGATTTGATCATCCGCAACGCCCGCATCGTCGACGGGACCGGAAGCGCCGCTTTCCACGGCGACGTAGCCGTCACTGGTGGTCGTATCGCCGCAGTGGTTCGGGGCGAGGAGGGCGGAATCGTCGAGGCGGCCGCCCGAGAGATCGACGCTGGAGGCCACCTCCTCACCCCCGGATTCGTAGACATCCACACCCACTACGACGGCCAAGTCTGCTGGGACAAGCTCGTGACCCCCTCCTGCTACCACGGCGTCACCACCGTCGTGATGGGCAACTGTGGTGTCGGTTTCGCCCCGGTCCGTCCCGGGACCGAGACCGAGCTGGTGGAGATCATGGAGAGTGTCGAGGACATCCCCGGCACCGCCTTGTACGAGGGCATCCCGTGGGGCTGGGAAACCTTCGGCCAATACCTCGACGCCATCGATACTCCTTACGTGATGGACATCGGGGCTCAACTTCCCCACGTTGCCCTCCGTCACTACGTGATGGGTGATCGTTGTTACGACGACGCCACCGCCGAGGACATCCTCGCGATGGCCGACATCACCCGTCAGGCATTGAGCGACGGAGCCCTTGGTTTCTCCACCTCCCGCTTCTACGGACACCTCGACAAAGCGGGCAACACCGTCCCGGGAACCGAGGCGACCGCAGACGAGATCATGGGCATCGGTGACGCCCTCGCCTCCGCTGGCCACGGGACGATGGAGATCATCACGGATCTCATCGAGAATTCCGACGAGCGGTACTGGATCGAGTACATCGCCCGTAAGACGGGTCGACCCGTCACGATGCTGGTGGCATCCAACACCAGCGACGTGGTGTGGGATCTTGCCCGCGACCTGCAGGCCGAGGGCCTGCACTTCCGCCCCCAGGTCGGGGCTCGGCCGGCATCGGTGCTGATGACTCTGGAGGGCACCGTGAACCCGATGCGCCAGTTCCCGGCCTATGACGCCATCAAGGCGCTCCCGGTCGGCGAACAGCGGACGAAACTGCTCGATCCCGAGTTCCGCGCCCGGGTTCTGGCCGACGCGCCGAAGGTGTCGCGGTACCGGGACACGAACCGGATGATCTCGACGTGGGACAAGATGTATGTCCTGCCCGCTGACCTCAGCTACGAACCCGACCATTCGGACTCGATCGCCGGAGTGGCCGAGGCCAGAGGCTGTGACGTGCGGGAGGCGCTGATGGACGTGATGGCTTCCGGACGCCCGATCCTGTACCTGGTCGGCGGCTACGACGGGCGTCTCGAGCGACAGCGCGAACGGATCGAGGACGAGCTGTCCGTGTTCGGCCTGTCCGACGGCGGCGCCCACTGCGGCGTGCTCTGCGATGCCAGCATCCCCACCTACATGCTGGCGTACATGTGCCGCGACCGGACCAAGGGCCCGACGATGTCGCTCGAGATGGTGGTCCACAAGATGACCCAGGACACCGCCGCCGTGTACGGCTTGACCGATCGGGGTGTGGTCGCCCCCGGGTATCGGGCCGACCTCAACCTGATCGACTTCGAGAACCTGGCGTTGGAAGACCCGGAGATGGTCTACGACCTTCCCGCCGGAGGCAAGCGTCTGACGCAGCGGGCCCGAGGGTACCTGGCCACGATCTGCAACGGTCAGGTGACCTACGAGAACGGCGAACATACCGGGGCGATGCCCGGCCGTCTCGTCCGCGGTGGGGCCGCTTGACCCAGGAACCGCTCGCCCCCTCACAAGCCATCACCGTCGACCTGACACTTGAATCCCCGGTGATGAGGATGCTCGGAGATGGCCGGGTCATCGAATCCGACGCCGAGGCCGGCCGGTCGGTCCTCGCCTTCACCTGCCTCCCCGAGATGTGCCACTCGGGAGGAGTCGCGCAAGGCGGGTTCGTGACCGGATGGATCGACTCGGCCATGGCCCATGCCTGCATCGCACGCTTCACCGAGGCCTACTGGGCCGCCACCCTCGAGGTGAAGGTCAGCTTCTTCGGACCCACGATGCCGGGGCCGGTGCGAGCCGAGGGTTGGATCGAGCGTGCCGGTAAGCAGACGGTGTTCACCGAGGGGCGCCTGCTCGATGAGGCGGGGCGAGTTCTGGCCAAGGCGAGTTCCACGATTCGCCTCGTCCCCAACCGGGCGACGTAGGCGTTCGCTGCCGCCCAGAAGGACGCTGTTCGCTGTCCTGCGTGACAGACTCGGGACCATGACGGTCAAGAAGCCCCCGCTCGATGGTGTCCGTGTTCTCGACTTCTCCCGAATCATCGCCGGACCGTTGTGTACCCAACAGTTGGCGGATCTCGGGGCCGACGTCATCAAGATCGAGCACCCGGTGACCGGCGACGAAATGCGAGCCCGCAACCCCCGTGGTGACCGGCGAGGCGGTGCGTTCCTTGCCTTCAATCGATCCAAGCGCAGCATCTGCATCGATCTGTCCGGTGCGGCCGGTCAGGACGTGGCCCGACAGTTGGCGGCCCGCTCCGACATCGTCATCGAGAACTTCCGCCCTGGTGTCATGGACCGTCTGGGACTCGGACCGGACCAGTTGCGAGCGGCCGATCCCCGCCTCATCTATGTGTCCATCTCGGCCTACGGGGCAACGGGCCCGTTCTCCAGCCGGCCGGGTCTCGACCCGGTACTGCAGGCGGAGTCCGGTTGGATGTCGCTGACCGGACCGATCGACGGTGGCCCCACCCGTCATCCGCTGTCGCTCATCGACATCATGACCGCGTCCCACGCAACCTCGGCGGTCTGCGCCGCGCTGCTCGGACGCCATCAACACGGCGGAGGGGACTTCATCGACCTCTGCCTGCTCGACACCGCCATCGGCGCGTTGAGCAACGCCGGGGTCGGCTACCTCGCCACCGGCCATCTGCCGGAACGCTCCGGCAACCGTCATCTGTTGGCCGCGCCGATCGATTTGTTCGAGACCGCCACCGAGCCGATCTATCTCGCGATGGCCACCGACCGTCTCTTCGCCGATCTCTGCGAGGCGATCGGCCGGCCCGAGTTACCGACCGATACCCGCTTCGATGGTCCCAGTGCGCGGTCACAACATCGTGACGCACTGAAGGTCGAGATCGAACGGGCGCTCGCCGCAGAGTCGGCCGAGGCTTGGTTGGAGAAGATGGCGCACCTGCCGGCCGGAGTAGTCCGGACCGTCGACCAGGCGTTGCGGTCCCCGGAGGTTCAGGAACGACAGATGGTGCGTCGCATTGCTGAAGACGACGGTGAGATCGAGGTGCTGGGGACGCACTTCAAGTTCGCCGACAACGTCGTGGCCGACTTTCGACCACCGCCCCTTCTGGGCGAACACACCGACGACGTTCTCGCCTCGGTGCTCGGCCTCGACGAGGCAGCAATCGGCGCCCTTCGCGATGAGGGCACCGTGGTGTAGGGATGAGCCCCACACGGCACGACGAGTCGTGTGACCCGTCCGCCTTGTTCCAAGACATCGGGATTCCGGCGATGTTCGACCTCGACGGGCTAGCAGGGTGCTGAAATTCGGTTGGGGTGCTCGCGTTCGTCGCCTGGATGGAAAAGAATGGGGGT
>JAQCHM010000258.1 GCA_027730885.1 Actinomycetota bacterium
GGCCGCCAATGGACCGAGAAGCTTTGACCTGTGCCGCGCCCCATCGCCGAGGTGGGAGCGGCCGGCGATCCTCGTGGGTGAAACTTCACCGCGCGTTTCGTCGACTCCAAGATTGATGTATCAGAAGTTTTGAAGAGTTTTCAAATGCATGTGATAAAAAATGGTGGGAAAAAGAAGCACTCAAAAGGAGATATTGATCATGAAATACACCGCTACAACTATTTGGGAGGGAACTCCCGAGGCTCTGCTTTTGCTGATTGAGGCCTCAAAAGAAGCAGCACCTATCCATGAAAGCTTCGGAGCGAAGAATCCTCGGATTCTTCAGGCTCAACTTGGTGGGCAGTCAGACCGTTTGCATTATGCCGTTGATTTCGATTCGGTAGAAGACTTCGGCAAGTTCGCGGACAAACTGGAATCATCTGGATGGATGGCCGAGACCAGAAAGTATGTGGCCGCCGCCTACCCCAACCTCAAAATGATTTCGACGGTCTTGTTCGCCAATCTCATGTAGTTTCAGTGCAACACCCCCGATGGCATCACCATCGTGACCGAGGTGTGCGCATTGCCGGTCGAGCCGGCGGCCGTGCCCGTTCCTCGACCTCAGCTCGCCCAGCTTCCTCCGCCGGCGCCCGACCCCATTGCCGAGCGGGCGGTGCTCCGGCCGGCACCTGTGCCGCCGATTCTGGTGGTGGAGTCGCCACCCGTCGCAACGCAGTCACCGCTGCCGGCCCAACGATCCTCGACAGCACCGGCACCGGCACCGGCCGAACCGGCACCGGCCTCGATCTTCGTACCCGCCGCGGCCCCAAGCCGAGAGCAGAACGAGGACCTCTTCACCGTTGCCCGACGTGTCCAACTGACCGCACCCATTCGGGCTAGGCGCTCGGCCGGTCGCCGGGTTTCCCGCCCACGGTCCGTTGTCATTGGCGTCGCCTGTCTGGTCATCGGCCTGGCGGCTGGGTTCGCGGTGGGCACGCGCGTCGGTGCCGATGATCTTTCCGGCGGAGCACCCACCAACGCGTCCGAGTGACGAACTCGTGGTCCCACCGGCAATAGTCGTCGAAGACCTCCGCAAGAGTTATGGCCGGGCCGATGTGCTGCGCGGCGTCGATCTTCGGGTGGAGCAGGGGGAGATCGTCGCCTTCCTCGGTCCGAACGGTGCAGGAAAGACGACGACCATCGAAATCCTCGAAGGCTTCCGTGCGGCATCGTCCGGTCGCGTCGAGGTGCTGGGAACCAATCCGTACAAGGCGCCCAGGGCGTGGCGCGAAGACATCGGCATCGTGCTTCAATCGTCGCGTCCGCCCCGAACGTTGACTGTCCGCGAATTGCTGGACATGCACGGCTCCTACTATCGGTCGCCGCGCTCCACTGCGGATGTGCTCGCATCGATTGGCCTCGTCGAGGAGGCCGGTCAACGCATCGGCCGCCTGTCCGGTGGACAGCAGAGGCGGGTCGATCTCGAACTGGCCCTGATCGGCGATCCGCGGCTGGTTTTTCTCGACGAGCCGACGACAGGCTTCGATCCAACCGCTCGACGCGAGGCGTGGGGCATGATCGCCGGCCTCCGTGACCATGGGTGCACGGTGTTCCTCACCACGCACTACCTCGACGAGGCACAGTACCTCGCCGACAACATCGCGGTGATCTCGAGTGGGCGGATCATTGCCCGAGGAACGACGGACGAGCTGGCAGTTCAGATCCAGGTCGGGACCACGGTTTCCTGGCTCGCCGAACCGGAGGTCGTGACCGGTGAATTGAGGGCCCTCCTCGCTCAGGCAGGCGCCGAGGTCGGTTTCTCTGCCCGGCGAGTGGATGTCCACGTCGGTGACCAGGAATCGGTGGCTCGGGTCCTGCACGAGCTGACCGGCGCAGCCCTCGTCGGTGGATGGTCCTTGTCGGACCTGCGGGTGCATCGGCCGACCTTGGAGGAAACGTATCTGGCCCTCATCGAAGCCGACACCGACACCGTCAACGGGGTCACCCGATGATGCGGATGGTCACCCAACTGCGGTCGCAAGTCGGATACGACCTGCTCGCCTTTCGGCGAAATCCGGCCGCGACCTTCTTCACCGTTGTGTTGCCGCTGATCTTCCTCCTCCTGTTCACGTCCATCTTCGGCAACGAGGTACTCGAGGGGCGCGAGGGTCTGAGGGCCGCGACCTTCTGCGTTCCCGGCATCCTCGCGCTTGCAATCGTCTCGGCGACGACGGTCAATCTCGCCATGACGACCGTGACCCGACGCGAAGACGGTGCGCTCAAGCGGGTTCGGGGTACACCGTTGCCGCCTTGGATCTTCGTGTTCGCGCTGGCGACGGCGTCGTTGGTCATCACCGCGGTCATGACGGCCACGATGATCGCCATCGGCCGAGTGCTGTTCGACGTGACCCTCCCCCTGGCCGGAGTGCCCGGTCTGCTCATCACCGTGCTGGTCGCCGCGGTCGCGTTCTCTGCGATGGGCTTGGCGCTGTCGGTGATCATCCCGAGTGTCGAGGCCGCGCCTGCCATCACCAATGCAGTCGTCCTCCCGGTGTACTTCGTGAGCGACGTGTTCATCGTCACCGACTCGACGCCCCGACTACTGAGGGTTGCCGGCGACGTTTTCCCCGTGCGCTACCTCACCCAGGCATTGGTCCGGTCCTTCGACCCGACGACGGCAGGGTCGCCGCTGCCGTGGGATCACTGGGGCGTTATCGTCGGGTGGGGCGTGCTCGGGGTCGTCGTTGTCGCTCGTCGCTTCCGCTGGAGTCCATGGGGTTCATGAGACAGGGTTCATGAGACGGGCTTCAAGAGACAGGTCGATCGCGTCTAGCTCCGTTTCGGCTCAGGCCTTGCGCTTCTGGATGTTGGCCCACTCGTCTCGGAGCCCGACCGTGCGGTGGAACACCGTGGGTTCGTCGAGGTCGGCCGCGAAGTATCCGAGTCGCTCGAACTGGACGACCTGCCCCGGTTCGAGTCGGTCGCCGAGCGCCGGTTCGAGTTTGGCCGCCAAGGTCTGCCGGGACGCGGGATTGAGGCTCGACAGTTCGTCGGTCCCATCGGAGCCGGGGGGGGGATCGGTGAACAGGCGCTCGTAGAGGTGCACGGTCGCATCGACTGCATGGGCAGCCGACACCCAGTGGATGGTCGCTTTGACCTTGCGACCGTCGGGCGCCTGGCCCCCGAGGGTCTCTGGGTCGTAGACGCACCACACCTCGGTCACGTTGCCGTCGTCATCGAGCACGACGTCGGTCGCGGTGATGAAGAAGCCGGCACGAAGCCGAACCTCTCTGCCCGGCGACAGCCGGTAGTACTTCGGGGCCGGCTCGAGCATGAAGTCGTCCCGTTCGATCCAGAGTTCGCCGGTGAACGGGATCGAACGCGTGCCGGTCGCGGGGTCCTCGGGGTTGTTCTGGGCCTCGACCATGACCACCTGACCGTCGGGCCAGTTGGTGATGACCACCCGAAGGGGGTCGATGACCGCCATGCGCCGCAAAGCGGTCGTGTTCAGCTCGGCGCGTACGAAGGACTCGAGGAGCTCGATCTCGACCGTGCTGTTGGTCTTGGCGACACCGACCCGATTCATGAACGCGCGGATCGCTGCAGCCGGATAACCGCGTCGACGCATGCCACGAAGAGTCGGCATACGAGGGTCGTCCCATCCATCGACGATACGTTCGGTCACGAGTGCCTTGAGCTTGCGTTTCGAGGTGACCGTGTGGGTGAGGTTCAGGCGCGCGAACTCGATCTGCTCGGGCTTGTGACTGGGCAACGTGAGCTGCTCGAGGCACCAGTCGTACAGTGCTCGATGGTCGGCGAACTCGAGAGTGCAGATCGAGTGGGTGATGCCCTCGATCGCGTCCGACTGACCGTGGGCCCAATCGTAGGTGGGGTAGATGATCCACGTGTCGCCGGTCCGTACGTGAGGCACTCGTCGGATGCGGTACAGCACCGGGTCGCGGAGCTGCATGTTGTCGGCTTGCATGTCGATCTTGGCCCGCAGCACTTTGGCGCTGTCGGGGAACCCGCCGTCGCGCATTTGTCGGAACAACCCGAGGTTCTCCTCGGGGGTCCGCGTCCGATGTGGACTCTCCACCCCCGGCTTGCCGAATCCGCCTCGCTGGGCCGAAATGGTCTCGGCGTCCTGATCGTCCACGTAAGCCCGGCCGGCCACGATGAGCTGCTCGGCCCATTCGTACAACTGGGAGAAGTAGTCGGAGGCGTAACGGGGTTCGCCTTCCGGTGTGAAACCCAGCCAGCCGACGTCTTCGATGATGGCGTCGACGTACTCGATGTCCTCGGTTTCGGGGTTGGTGTCGTCGAAGCGGAGGTAGCAGCGACCGCCGAACTGTTCCGCGAGCCCGAAGTTGAGGCAGATCGACTTGGCGTGACCGATGTGGAGGTAGCCGTTTGGCTCGGGTGGGAAGCGAGTGTGCACGCGGCCGCCGAAGGCGCTGGTGGCCTGATCGGCCTGGACCCGCTCTCGTATGAAATCGGCCGGTGTCGTGTCGAGAGAAGCCACGACCAGAGGCTATGCCACCATTACTGCGTGTTGGTGCGTTGACGAAACTCCGGGGCGTCGGAGACAAGGAGGACGAGGTCGCTGCGCGTGAGGCCGTGGTCGAGCCGATCGAGCCAGTAGGCCAGTCCACCGGGCTCGGGTGGTCGTCCCAGGACGTTGGCGTAGATCCGCTGAAGGAACGTCACGTTGTCGGTGCCCTGGTAGGTGCCTTGCCACTCTGGGAGGGACGACCAGGTGCGGGAAGCATCGGACAGGCCCATGCCACCGGTCAACCGGGCCATCCAATAGGCGAAGCCCGCGTCGTCCGGCTGACGTCCGAAGACGGCCCAGTACAGGCGGGCCACGGACCCTACGTTGCCGGTTGAACCGTCCCAACGACCCAGCATCGCTGCCGAGGTGGGCCCCAGGGGATCGGACGGAGAGCCGGGTCCGACGCAAGGTGGGCTGCCGGCCGTGCCGGTAGCGGTGGCGACGATCTCACTGCCGGCGACGATCATGAAGTCCATCTGCCCTTTCCCACAGGTGACCGAGGTCATGCAGGAGCCTCGTCGAGCCGGCAGGCGGTAACCGATGGCGTCGAGTCGAGTGATCGTGCCCGCGGACAGATCGCCCGCCGCGGCGGTCGCGACCTGATGCTCGATGAGGACGCTGATGGAATCGATCGAG
>JAQCHM010000259.1 GCA_027730885.1 Actinomycetota bacterium
CGGCGGATCGGATCAGGATGCCCTTCTCGGCGCCTTTACCGGTTGAGACCATGATCGACAGCGGGGTGGCCAGTCCCAGCGCGCACGGGCAAGCGATGATCAACACCGCCACTGCGGCGACCAGCGCGAGGGTGAACGCTGGAGTGGGGCCGACGACGAACCAGGTGGCGAAGGTCGCGATGGCGATGAACATCACGGCCGGAACGAAGTAGGACGACACCATGTCGGCCAGTCGCTGGATGGGGGCTTTGGATCCTTGGGCTTGTTCGACGAGTTTGATGATCTGGGCCAGCATCGTGTCGGATCCGACGTTGGTGGCTTCGAGCCGGAAGGCGCCGGTCTGGTTGATGGTGGCACCGATGACGTTGTCGCCGACCTCTTTGGTCACTGGGATCGATTCGCCGGTCACCATCGATTCGTCCAGGATGGACCGGCCGTCGATGATCACTCCGTCGACGGGGATCTTCTCGCCGGGTCGTACCAGAACCACATCGCCCGGCACGACGTCCTCTACCGGGACTTCGAGCTCGACGCCGTCGCGGATGAGTGTCGCGGTCTTGGCTTGCAGCCCGATGAGTTTGCGGATCGCTTCGCCCGTGCCGGCCTTGGCCTTCACCTCGAGGAGACGGCCCAACAAGATCAGGGTGATGATGACCCCGACCGCCTCGTAGTACACCTCTCGTACATCTTCGGGTACGAGGGTCGGGGCGATAGTGACGAGCAGGCTGTAGCCGAACGCGGCGATGGTGCCGATCGTGATCAGGGAGTTCATGTCAGCGGTGCGGTGTCGCAGGGTGAGCCAGCCGGTGCGGTGGATGGGCCAGCCGCTGTAGAACATGACCGGGGCGATCAGGGCCAGCTGGAACCAGCGGTTCAACATG
Source organism: Actinomycetota bacterium (assembly GCA_027730885.1). GTDB lineage: Bacteria > Actinomycetota > Acidimicrobiia > Acidimicrobiales > SZUA-35 > JAHECQ01. The sequence continues at coordinate 882 of JAQCHM010000259.1, forward strand.
AAGTCGGGCATCCATGCGGCACCGAACAGGTCGACGGCCATCACCGCGAACACCACCGGTGCGGCCAGAACCGCGCCGATCAGGACCCTGATCGAGAGGTCACGAATCTCGGCCTGGCGTTCGGCTGCCTCGTGGTCTTCGGTGGCGACCGACCCAGGGGCGTCCCTTGTCACCAGGCGGTAACCGGCATCGGCCACCGCGGCCTGCAACTGAACCGGGGTGACCTGGGTCGGATCGAACTCGACGGTGGCCCGTTCGGTCCCGAAGCTGACGTCGACTCGATCGACGCCGGGAATCTCGCCCAGCACGGATTCGATGTTCACAACGCACGACGCACACGACATCCCGCTGACGCGGAACTCGACCTGTTCGGTTGCCACAGGTTCGTTCGTGGACGGCCCGACCCCGACCGCTTGGGCGACCTCGAGGTCATGACCGTTGTCGTAGTGCTGTGGGGCGCCGGAAGGTTCGACCACGAGCTTGCCGTGGATCATGTTCATACCGCACGCGAAACCGAACTCGCCGACCTTGTCCGGCGTCAACTCCAATGTCGCGGTCCCGAACGCCGGCAAAGTCTTGGAGGCACCGAAATCGGCGAACACCACCCTCGATGTGCAGTCGCCTGACTCCTGTCGGTCGAAGTTGAGACGCAGCGGTACCCCCCGCTGAACGTGAATGAGGTCCGGCGTGTAGCCGCCCTTCACAGTGATGTTCACCTCTTGCACGCCATCGCGCACGGCGGCCTTGCTGGCCGTCTTCGGGCCGAAAAAGAACCACCACAAGAACCCGGCCAGCCCCACACTAGCGATAATCACGAACCACTCGGCAAGACCCATCGGTGTCCTCCACTTGTCAATATCAATTATACCCTATAGGGGTATTTGGTAACGTTCCTTACTTGGTGCTAGTGACAATGATCATGCGTCAAGGGTGAAGCGGGTAGGGCCTAAGGTCTCTACCCCTACCGGGTATAGGCCGAATGGTTCGGATCCACTGCTTATGAGCCGTGTGGGTGCCCAATCCACCAACGCAACAATTAGTCATGATGGTGTGGTCCAGTCCCGGGTTTGGTTTGACCCGCAACGCAACCATGCCCTTCGGGTGCCCTCGCACTGATCCATCGACCAGGTCCGGGGTTGGACACGCACCGACCGGTCGGGCGGGCACTGACACGCACCGACCGGTCGGGCGGGCACTGACACGCACCGACCGGTCGGGCGGGCACTGATACTCCTATGTCAATGCGGCGAGGTCTTTGAGGAGGCACTGTTGCATTAAGCCATCGTGAGGTGGTTTTGGAGTCGACCACGGCACGCAACAGGGCGCTCGTCATCCTATTTGCCCTGCTCATGCGACAGTGACGTGTGTCACAGGTCGATCGGATTGGCCGCGCGGGCCATACGCGGTCGCTTAATGCAACAGTGCCCTGTTGCGTTGGTGGATTGGGTGTTTGGCGGCGATCGTGTCGGGATGTATCGCCGCAGTGCTGTTGAGTCCGTTTCGTTTGTCGGGTACCGGTTCCCGCCCGACGTGATCTTGTTGGCTGTGCGCTGGTACCTGCGCTACGGCCTGTCATACCGCGATGTCGCCGAGCTCCTCGCAGAGCGTGGGATTACTGTTGACGCCCTGCCATGGGCAGAACTCGGTCAGCTCAGATGCGGGGCCGGATCGGCGAACAGCTCACGCAGGCGCACCAGGAACTTCGCCCCGTCAGTCCCCTGCATCGCGCGGTGATCGCAACCGAGGGTGACCGTCATGATGCTCGTCGTTTCGACCGTCCCGGCAGGGCCAATGATCGGACGTTGCCGAGCTGCGCCCACGGCGAGAATCCCGCTCTGTGGAGGGTTGATGAGCGCCGTGAACTGGTCGACCCCGTACATGCCGAGATTCGAGACCGTAAAGGTTCCACCTCCCAACTCACTCGCGGTCAACGTCCCGGCCCTGGCCTTGTCGGCGAGTTCTTTGGTGGTCGCGGCGATGGCGACGATGCTTTTATGGTCTGCGTCGAACACCGTTGGGACCAAGAGGCCCTGGTCGGTCGACACTGCCACGCCGACGTTGCGCCTCGAGAACAGTTCCAGGCCTTGGTCGTCCTCGTTGAACGACGCGTTCAACAACGGATGTTCGCGAAGTGCGACGGCGACCAAGCGGACCACGAGATCGCCGAGTGTGGGGACGCGCGCGCCGCCGTCAGCCTCGTTGTCGGACCGGAGCTCGGCCAACACGGCGAGAGCTATTCCGACGTCCAACTCTGCGGAGAGGTCGAACTGCGGCAGCCTCGCTGCTGACTCGCTCAACCGTCGTGCCGCGGTGCGCTGGATCGCGTTCAGCGCAACGAGGGTGACCGTTCCTTTCTCGCCCGCCGCCACGGATCGGCCGTCCGACTTTGATCGCTCGCTACCGCGGCCACCATCTCTGGCGGCCTCGACGTCCTTGCGTCCGATCTGACCGCCCGGTCCGGACCCAGCCACGCCCGCGAGATCGATACCGAGACGTGCCGCGAGCGTCACGGCGGTCGGGGACGCGTTGACCGCCGATTTTGGTGGAGGTTGTGGCGGCGGCGAATCCTCCGGCGGTTCCGCTATCTCGATCGCGACGTCGGGGGCGGAAGCGACCCCTTGGGGCACTGCGATGCGCGCGATCACACTGCCCACGTCCAAGGTCTCACCCTCTTCTGCGACGATCTCGACCAGTTCACCGGTGGTATCACTCGCATACACCATCGTCGCCTTGTCGGTCTCGACCTCTACGAGGTCCTCACCGCTGCGGATGGACTCGCCGACCTCTTTGAGCCATTCGACGATCGTCCCTTCGATCATCGTCTCTGAGAACATCGGCATCACCATGTCGACCGTTACGATTTCTTGTTCGGGCTGCATCTCGGTCCTTCAGGATTGACGACTACACACGGAGGCGACGATGGCGTCGGGTCCCGGCAGAAACGCGTCTTCGAGAACTGGGCTGTACGGAATCGGTGCGTCAGGAGTCGTCAACCGCCATGCGTCGTCGAGGTGGCCGAGTGCCCGCTCGGCGACTGTGGCCAAGATTTCCGCCGACCAGCCCCCGGTACGCGGGCCCTCTTCGACGACCAGCAGTCGATTCGTCTTCTCCACCGACGCAAGGACGGTGTCGACATCCCACGGGCGCAGCGTGCGCAGATCAATGACCTCGGCGTCCACCCCATTCGCGCCGAGGGCATCGGCCGCAGCAAGGCTGTCGTGGACCCCTTTCATCAAGCTCACGATCGTGAGATCGGTGCCGGGTCGCACGACCGAAGCGACACCGATGGGAATCGTGCCGTCCATATCGGCCCCGGTGTTGCCGTATAGGCGCTTGTGTTCGAGGAACAGCACCGGATTATCGTCACGGATCGCGCTCTTCAAGAGGCCTTTTGCATCGGCCGGGAACGCAGGACAGACGATCTTGAGGCCCGGAACGGAAAAGAACCAGGGTGCGGGGGTCTGCGAGTGCATGGCACCGAAGCGCCCGCCGGCGCCGATCGCGGATCGGATCACCATCGGCACGCTGGCTTGCTCGTTTGATATATACCAGTACTTCGTCGCCTGATTCACGACGCTGTCCATCGCCAACGTGAGGAAATCGCCGAACATGATCTCGATCACGGGCCGCAGGCCGGCGACCGCCGCGCCGAACGCTGCTCCAGCGAGCGCTAGTTCGGAAATAGGCGTGTCGAAGACTCGATCCGGTCCGAATTTTGCGGCCAAACCGGCGGTGGCCTGGAAGACGCCGCCGGCGAACGCGACATCCTCGCCGAAGACGATGACGTCGTCGTCGCGTTCAAGCTCCTCCGCAAGAGCAATGCGGATGGCGCTGCGAAAATCAGTTTCAGCCACGTTCACCTAACTCTCGCCCTTGAACTGCGTCACGCTGGACCCCGGCACCGGGAACGGCGCGGCGAGAGCGGCGACGCGTACAGCGTCGATCTCGTCTCGCACCTCGTCGACGACCGCCTGCAGACGCTCGGCTGCGACACCGCACTCGCGCTCGAGTCGTTCGCCCGCGACCTTCAGCGGATCTCGCTCCTTCCAGCGTTCCATCTCGCCGTCGGGCCGGTACCGCACGGGATCGCCGCGGCCGTGGTCGCTGAACCGATACGTCACTGCCTCGATGAACTGCGGTCCCTGCCCGCTGCGGGCCGCCGCGACGGCAACCGTCGCGGCATCGCGAACCGCCCACACGTCATTACCATCCACCTGCATAGCGGCAATACCCAGTGCCCTCGGACGCGCCACGATCCCACCGGGCGTGACCGCCTCGAACGG
>JAQCHM010000260.1 GCA_027730885.1 Actinomycetota bacterium
GAGCCATCGCCGGAGGACGGGGAACACGGCTTGGCACATCGTCCGCCGGTCCATGGCCTCCATCGCCCGGCCGAACGCCGAGGAGATCTGGAGCAGGTTCGCCATGCGACGCCGGTCCGTGGTCCGGTTGGTGCCCGCTCCGTGCAGCACGGCCGGGTTGAAGAACACAGCATCGCCGCGCTCGAGCGGTAACTGGACGTGCCGCTCCAGGTAGAGCTCACGTACGTCGGCACGTCGCCAGACGAGGTAACCGGGGCCGAACTTCTGGGAGTGGGGGAGGTAGGTCGTCGGCCCGGTCTCGAGCGGCATGTCGTCGTGAGCCACCGCGCCCTGCAGCGTGAGTACCGGTGACAGGTGATGGACGTGGGCCGGGAACTGCTGGGCTTCGTGATCGCTCATGAATCCGAGGTGGTAGTCACGATGCGACCAGACCGACGGCGACAAGCGCCCCTGCGGTCACAGACGCGCGAACCGAAGTGGCCCGAGCTCGGACAATCGACCTCATTGGCCGTAACCCGCTTCTTCGCCCCGGATGCTCAACTCGCTGAGCTGGATGAGACGATTTTCCAGAATGGGAATGAGCGCCTCGCGGACCTCGCGACGATTCTCGAGCACGACCGCGATGTCCTCGCGATCGCGCTCACGGGCCTGATCGATCTTGGTGTCGAGCCACAGGAGGGAGCCCCGGGTTTCGGCGCTGCCGTTGATTCGAGCGAGAACGTTCTCGGTGCGGATGGTGATGTTCGGGATTCGGCTGCAGGCAAGCTCGGCCCGAGTGCCGGTGTTGTCGGTCGGCGCCGACTGGGCCGAGGCGGGTCCGGCGAAGGCGAGAACAGCGAAGGTGGCGGCACCGGCGACAGCGGCCAGGCGGGCTCTCGCCCTTGGTCCCTTGGGGCCGAGGTTCTTGGTGCTGGGGCTGAGGGGCATGGACATCGGGGGTTTCTCCTCTTGAACGGGTCATCCGGTGTGGTTGACTGAACTCAACGATGGAGGACGGGCTTAAGAGAACTCTGAGGACTCTTTGGCTGATTTGTGAGAAGGCTTGCCGGCAGTCGGCACGGCCGGAATCCCGTCGGCAGCAAGGGTCCGGGCGTGAGTTGCTTGATCGCAACGGCGCTTCGGTCTGGTGATTACGATGTCCGCAAGGTGAGTGATCGTCGAAATGACCGAGGGAGAGCGATGTCGTCATCGGAGCCGGTTCCCGGATGGGCACGAACCACGGTTCACACAACGGTCGGTGCGCCGGGACGAGCCGATGGCGACCGCGTCGCCGACCGACTCGCGATTGCCGAGCGGGTGCACCTGTACGGCTGGGGCTACGACGAGCACGATCGTGGTCTTCTCGCGGATTGCTTCACCGAGGACGGCACCTGGGAAGGCCGGATCATGGGGAACAACGGCGTCGGACCGCTCCTCGGACGTGACGCGGTGGTCGAGTTCCTCACCGCGTTCTGGGACGAGCAGACTGACCAGCGTCGTCACATCTTCACCAACGTCGTGGTGAGCGACCTCACCGCGACCGCTGGCGTCGCGCATGCTTACTTGTTACTCACAGCGTCGAGCGGAGGTGAGATGAAACCGGTCACCAACGGGCCGTATCGGTTGGAGATGCGCAAGGATGCAGAGATCTGGTGCATTGCTCGTCTGGCGGCCGGGTTCGACGCCCCGTTCTGACGGCGTCTCAGATCGCTCTGTCTCTCGTATACGCAACGGGGTAGATCGTCGGCTCGAGTGGAACGCCCGACGGGTGGTCGCTGCGGGTGAGGGCCGGATTGGTTCCGGGCCGCGTGTCGTAGACGACGTCATCACCGGCGTAGCGGACCGTGTACCCGCGGCGTCGGCGATCAGCGCGCAGGTTGCCCCCCGAGCCATGGACGGTGAGCGCATGGAACGCGAGGAGGTCGCCCGGTTCCATGTCCCAGGTGACGATGTCGAGCTCTCCCCGGTCGGCGTCGAAGTCGGGGATGGGCTCGTACTTCGGGTTGCGTTCGTACTCGTAGCCACCGGCCGCGAAGGTTCGGGGTTGATACCAGCGGTCCCACCGATGCGAGCCGCGGATGAACTCCAGGGCTCCACTTTTGTGCGTGACCTGATCGAGGGTCACCCACAAGGACAGCAACTGTCGTCCGGCGACCGGCCAGTAGGGCTGATCGTTGTGCCACGGAGTCGGGCTCGGGGTGGACGCCTCCTTCACGAACAGTTGGTCGTAGAACAAGTGGACCAACCGGGCATCGAGGAGCTGCGCTGCCACTTCCGGGAGCGGCGATTCGAGGCAATAGCTGGCGAACCGCGGGTCGGAGCGCCAGTTGTCGAAGTTGCCGTGGAACCGTCCCCCGCCAGCCGAGTCGTAACCGTGGTAGCCGGGCGCAGGGTGGCTGATGTCGTGCTCGATGGCCTCGGCCAAAAGACCGGTCCATTCCTCGTCGAGCAGGCCCCTGAGGAGCACCACGCCGTCGCGCTCGAACGTGTCGAGCTCGTCGTCGTTGAGCGGCCGGAGCGGTCGGTTGTTCATCCTCGGACTCCTTTGGTGTGCGGTGCGGTGTGCGGTGTTCTACTCGTTCCCCTCCAGGCCGCCGGCTCAAACCAGGGGATGGTTGGGTTCGAGGTCCAGACAGGCGCGACCAAGTTGCTCTCGGCAGGTGTCCCACTCGTAGAAGGCGTGGGTGGCGAGCATGTTGAAGTCGCGGAAGAAGCGCTGGATCGGCGCCGAGACGGCGAAGTTCGACGAACCGGAGTGGTGGACCATGTCGTTCACCGCGCGGCGACACAGGTCGACGATGAATCCGGCTCGGGCCTTGAGCCGAACCCGGTCCTCGAGCGTGAAGCCGCCTCGATCGGCGAGGTCGATGGCCTCCTGGGTGAGGTCGGTCACGAGCCGTTGGGTGACGTCGGCCGCTGCGGCCGCTTCGCCCAACTTGATGTGGGTGTAGCGGCTGTCGGCCAGCGCGGCACCAGAGTGGGTTCTGACCCGATGCCGGACCACGTCTTCGAAGGCTGTCACCGCGCCTCGGATGCCGCCGGAGAAGATACCCATCGTCTCGCAGTAGATGAAGGGCAGGATGGGCATCAGATATTGGGGGTTGCCGTGGATCCGGGCACCGGGAGTGTCGCCGTTGCGGTATTCGGCCGCCGGCAAGATCCGATGGTCGGGCACGAACGCTTCGTGGATCTCGAAGTCGTGGCTCCCGGTACCGGACATGGCTGACATGTGCCAGGTGTCGACGAGCTCGGTGTCCTTGGCCGGAACCAGGAACTGATAGCGGCCGCCGTCGGGTCGCGCCCCTCCGACACAGACCCAGTCGGCGTGCACGATGCCCGAGCCCCACGTAGCCCGTCCCGAGATGACCATGCCACCTTCGACGAGTTCAACGGTCATGGACGGCGCAGTGGTCACGGGGATGAGGGCGTAGCCCTTTTCGGCGAATAGCTCCTGTTGGGCCTTTTCGGGGTACTTCACCGCCATCCAGTTGTGCCCGCTGTAGAAGGCAAAGTTCCACCCGGTCGACAAGCAGGCGGCACTGATGATCTCGGTGACCTCGCGGTGGGCGTGGATGGAGAGCTCATGACCGCCCCATCGCTTAGGCACCAGGATCGAAAGGAGTTGGGCGTCGATCAGCTCGGCGATCGTGTCGTCGTGTGGTTGTCGGAGGGTTTCGGTTTCCGCTGCTCGCCGAGCAATCGAAGGTGCGAGCTGTCGTGCCCGGTCCACCATTTCTTCGTGGCTCACGCCCATCGTGTGTCTCCTTACCGGTGCCGGTCCGAGGGAGAAGGCGACCAGACGACCGTGCCCAGCAGGCGTCCTCATCCTAGGGCCGGTCGACATCGGCAGCCGACCTGAGACGATGGACCTGCCGTCGGCGTTGCCTGAAGCCCGGATACTGCTACTCCTATGGGTTCTTCTCCTATGGGTTCTTCATCGTCCAGCCACGGGATGACTGTGCTGGGGGTGCCTCAGAGCGGGGCGGGTTGGTGTTCGGGGCAGTCGACCCGCAGGTCCTGGTCGCGCAGCGCCCTGTCGAGAAGCAGGCAGCGAGGACGTGTGCGGGCGCCTGAGGGTTGGTAGTGGCTGCAGGAGAAGCAGCTGCGGTTGACCGTGATCACTCCGGCTTGTTGGAGGCGGGCAATCTCGCCGAGCAGTACGCGCAACGTCGTCGCCATGTCGGCTGCCGTGTGGGCCTCGGCCCCGAGGATCGGCTGCAGTTCGACGGCGATCTCGGCCGCTACTTCCGCACCGGTGCCCGTGAGGGTGACGAGTGTGGTCCGGAGGTCAGCGGGGTCGCGCTCGCGGGCGATCAGGCCCCGCGTCTCGAGGGTGGCCACTGCGTCGCTGACGGTGGGCTGGGTGACGTCGAGTTCTGCGGCAAGGTCGCCGATGCGTCGGGCCCTTCCCTCGGCCAGGGTCTCGATGAGGCTGAGGCCGAGCAGGGAGAGCCGGTGACGGGTCGCCACGTGCCGGCGGGCGGACCCAAGGGCCCGGCCGAGCCGCTCGACCGCGGCGAGGACCTTATGGTCCAGGCCGAGGTCATGGTTCATTGGGCTCGTCGATGAGGCGGGCGAGGAGGGCGCCGACGGCGAGGTCGTCGACCTGACCGAAGCCGTTGAGACGGACGCGCCCGGCCCGGTCGATCAGGATCAGGCTGGGGGTGCCGCGCAGCTGGTAGCGAGCCATGGTGATCGGGGTACCGCCCGGTCGGTCGTGGGTGTCGACGCCGACGGGGAACCCGATCCGGTACTCGTGCAGGAAGGCCTCCAGCGACAGCGGACCCATGGCATCGGGGTGCTCGAACACCGTGTGCAACCCGAGCACCGTGACCTCACCGGCGAAGCTGTTGGCGATCCGTTGGGCCTGGGGCAAGTCGTGGCTGACACACCCCGGGCACAGCATCTGGAACGCCTCGATCACCACCACCTGTCCGGCGAGGTCATCGAGGCTGATCGCCGTGTCGGTGTTGAACCACCGGGACACGGCAAGGGGTGGGGCCGGCGGGAACCCGCTCCGAAGATCCATCGGAGCACTATAAATAGGATGCCTATGGAAATGTCAAGACGACGGCGGCTCGACGGCAGCAAACGGGGCGAGGCCCTCCTCCATGGCATCGATGACTCCGGGGAGGAACTCCGCCCAGTCCTCGAGGGAGGGCTCGGGGTTCTCG
>JAQCHM010000002.1 GCA_027730885.1 Actinomycetota bacterium
CATCCGGTCCAGCGCCTGCCGGTACAAAGGCCACACGCCCGCGAGACCGTCGACCTCTCCGTCGTAACGTCCTTCGACCTCCTCGGGGCTGAGGAGTCCGAGCCGGATCAGGCTGAGGGCCTCGATCCAGGGAGCGACCGGGTCGCTGTTGCGTCGGCGAGGAAAGGTGACGAGTTCGCCAATGATGCGCCGCACGTCGATCTCGTCGATCGTTCGCCAGCTGCGCTGCTGGGGCGCGAACGGTGGCGTACCGTTGACGATCGCCAACGCAATGGCGTTGAGCGTTCGGACCTGGAGTCGTGGCAGGTCCGCAGTCCGCTCGGTCATGTCCTCCTGGGCGCGCTTGTTGAACGCGACCAGGCTGACCGCGCTCGGCGGCAGGTTCCACGTATCGAGCAGCAACCGTGCCCGTTCGGTCAGCACCCGAGTCTTTCCCGAGCCGGCCGGAGCGATGATGCGGGCCGCGCCGCCGGGGTGCGTGACCGCCGCGAGCTGGTCGGGCGCCAGGTCGGCCCGGCTCACGTTCGGTCCCGGAGGCCGGAGCGAGCCGTGTTCGATGGCAACGGCGTGCAGCACCGGCACACCGTCGACCGCACCGGTGTGCCGGATCGGGCCGCCATCGATCCACACCGGCTCACCGTTCGGCAGGATGATGTCGCCAACGGTGCCTCGGGGCCCACCTCCCGTCGGCAGAGCCCCGAGGCCGACCGCGGCGTCGAGCGCCTCCCACCGGGGCAGATCCGGGTCTCGAAGGTCGACCGCGTTCGACCAGATCAGATGCACCAGCTCATCCGCCTCGAACTCGCCGAACTCCAACAACCCCCCGAACTGCAGTACTGGGACCGCCGAAACGAGGGACTGTGGACTGCAGTTCGTGTGGTTGGGGTGGAGCTCGATGACGATGCGCCGTCGAGCGTGGCCAGCCGCTCGCAGCACCGTCAGTACGGGCGCCGGTTCGGAAAAGGTGTCGGCGTCGACGAAGACCCGTTCGGCCGCGGCCCACGGTGACGGCACCGACTGACCCGGTTCGACGATCAGGTTCCGACCCAGTGCGTCGGGCCCGGCCTTGGCGGGCACTGCGACCGACGGCGAGGCCGACTTTGCCGTCGCCGGGACAGTCGACTTGGCACGGGGTGTCCGGCCGGCCACGCGCTCTACCTGGTCCGGTTTCGGCTCCGGGTTGGCGACCGACAGCTTCTGTTGGCCGTTGCTCTGCTCCCAACACTGGCGCACCAGGCTGGCCGACGGGTGCTCACCGCCGCAGTACACGCACGCAATCGCCATCCCGGCAAGCTACCGGACCTCGGCGAGCGATCGGGATGGGGGCCGCGGAGCTCCATCCACCGGTTGCCGGAAAGGTCTACCGACAGTCAGAGGTATCGATGGCCTGGACCCCTCCCTCCGGCTCGAAGATCTCCATCTGAGCAGCGAGCGGACCGTGGTAATACACGCGATCGTCGAGCGGCCGGACGAGGATCCGGTCGCCGTTCTCTAGGGTGAAGATCACTCCCGGAGTGCCCGGCATGAAGATCTGAGCAGAGAAATCACGCTTGCCGAAACGGCGTCCGAACAGCTCTCGAGTCGGCGCACATCCATAGGTGAAGCCCCAGAGTGGCTTGACTTCCGACGTCTGGGCCCCGCCATCGTCAGCTCGAGGATGCCCGGTCGGACTGCTTCTGAGTTCGAAGTCAACGTGCTCGAGCCGCTGGAGAAACGCCAAGGTGTCACCCGCCCGCAGCTCGATATCCGCAGGAATCTCTATCGCAACTGCGCCGCTCAGTTGGGCGCTTCCTCGAGTATCGACCAGCACACCACCGACGCCGAGAACAACCGCGAGCACGACCGCGAGGTAGACGACCCTCCGGTGGCCGGGAAGGTGACCAGAGCCTGGGATGGTTGCGGCCGCTCCCAGGTCACGGCTGACGGCAGGCGCGCTCGCGCGCATCGCCTGTTCGAGCACCTCGCCATAACGGGTCAGCTGGGCTTCGAGATCAATGGGCATTGGCTACCTCCAAGTTTGCGAGGAGCTTCTCGAGACCGCGCGCAAGGTGGGTACGGATCGTGGAATGGCTGACGCCGAGGAGGTCGGCCACCTCCTGCTGGGACCAGCCGAAGGAGTGGACGGCCAGTACCGCAACACGCTGGGGGACGGTCAGTTGCTCCAGCGCGGGCGCCAGGCCGGGCTCGATGTCCGGCATCCAACCTGGGTCCGGCCGAGGCAGGAACCCCTGCGGCCGGTGATAGACCCGCGCCGAGGACTGACCCACTCGATAGAGATACCCGGCTGGGTTCCCCATCGCGATCAGCCGCTCACGATGTTCCCACGCCCACGCCATGGCATCAGCGCTGCAGTCCTGACCAGTCTCCACGCCGTAGGCCGCCACCAACGCCTGACGCAGGCGTGGTTCGATGCGAGAAAGCAGCTGCTCGATGTCGGAGACGGTCATCATTTGTTCAAACCCGTTCAGCGGCTCGAATCGTGACGCGCAAGTGCCAGTCGGGCTGCGACGAGGTCGGCGGTGGCGAAGCCGACCGACTTGAACACGGTGATCTCGTCGTGGTTGCGGGGCCGTGCCGATCCGCTCGACAAGTGGGCCAGATCGCCGACGATGGCTTCGGCCGAGATGACACCGTGGTCGATCGGCTGGCTCAGGTCGCCGGAGAGCAGCGCGCCGGTGCGGACGTCGACGTAGAGCGTTGCCCGGCGTACCAACTCGTCATCCGACTCCCGCATGTCCGGGCGGAACGAACCCATGAGATTGATGTGCGTCCCCGGCGCCAACCATTGACCCGACAAAATGGGTTCGGTCGACGCGGTGACACAGACGATGATGTCGGCGTCGGCAACCGCTCTGGCCAGATCGTCCACGGCCGTCACGGATACACCCTGGACGCCGTCGGCCTCGATCGCCTCACGGGCCCGCCGAGCGGCGGCCTCGGCCGCAACCGCGCGGCGGCCCCAGAAGGTCACGTGTGTCGGAGCGCAACCGGCCTGTCCGACCGACACGTGCGCTGCGGCGACGACGGGGGCCAGTTGACCCGTCCCGACCACCAGCAGTCGGTGGGCCTCGGGCCGGGCCAGGTGGCGGGCGGCGAGGGCCGAGATGGCGGCGCTACGACGGGCGGTGAGCGTGTCACCGTCGAGAAGCCCGACCGGGACGCCGGAAACACGGTCGAAGGCCAGGTAGTTGGCGTGAATGGTGGGGAGGTTCCGCGATGCGTTGTCAGGAATGTAGGTCACCGCCTTGACACCGATGAGGCCGCGCTCCTCGGCGGACGTCGTCCATGCCGGCATCACCAGCAGCGACGACTGACTTCCATCCTCGGCCTCGAAGCCGTGGACGTGGCGCTCTGGACTGACGCTGGATGGCGATGCCATCTCGACCTCGATGGCGTCGACGAGTTCCAGCCATGGGGTCGCACGCCTCACCGCCGCGGCGTCAAGAATGATCATCACACGTCTCCCTCGAGCATTGCTCCGAATGGTCGGCGCGACGGCAACCATAGAGCGACGGGCCAACCACCAACCGCCAGAACCAACCAGTGATCGTGGTACTCGAGATCGCTACAGCGTCGACCTGAATGCCGGAAGCACGGCCTCGGCGATGAGCGAGGCGTTCTCCTCGGCGTAACCCGCGGGGCACCCGCCGGCGAAGATCACCGTTCGCGCTCCGGCATCGACGTACTCCCGCAGCCGGGCGACGCACTCGTCGGGCGAGCCGGCGATGACGTACTTGTCCACGATCTGGCTGAAGTCCTGCCGATACTGCTTCGACAGCTGTTTGTTGGCGAGGTCGAGAGCAGTCTGTCGGTCCTCGTGCACGCACGTGAACGCGAACATCCCGCCTCGCACCGTTCCCGGGGCTCGGCCTGCTTCGGCGGTCAAGTGCTCGATCTTGCTCATCGAGTCGGCCAACATCTCCGGTGTGTACATGTAGGGCAACCAGCCCTCGGCGTATCGGGCGACCCTTCGCATCGCCACTTCTTTCCGACCGGCGACCCAGAACGGCACTCGCGGCTTCTGCACCGATCGGGGCGAAATGGAAACCCCGTCGAGCTTCGTGAAGCGACCCTCGAAGGTCACGTCCTGCTCACGCAGCAGCAGGTCGATCACCTGGAGAGCCTCGTCGGTCCGGGAGCCTCGCTCTTTCAACGGCACACCGACCGCCTCGAACTCTTTGGGGAACTCTCCGCCGACGCCCACACCTAGCTCGAATCGTCCCCCGGAAACGACGTCGAGCATCGCGACCTGTTTGGCCAACAAGGCGGCTGGGTAGAGCGGCGCCAACACGATGCCCGAGAGCAGCTTGATTCGCTCGGTGGCCCCCGCGGCGGCGGCCAGAGAAATCAACGTGTTGGCCACCGGTATCGGGAACATCACATGCTCACCGGTGACGAGGTAATCGAAGCCGAGCGCCTCGTAGCGCTGGGCCTCGGCCTTGGCGTTCCACAAGAGGGGTGCGGAGATGCCGAACTCGATCTGGGGGTTCTCACCGTCGCTCACAGCGTCACGCTCACTTCACGATTCTCAGCGGCACGTGCGCGGGCCCGCGCACCGCGCCGACCGACCACTCGATCTCGGACTCGTCGATGGTCAGCTCGAAGTTCGGAATGCGAGCCAACCAGGTCTCGAGCGCGACCTGCACCTCCATACGGGCCAGGTTGGAGCCGAGGCATCGATGAATTCCGACACCGAACGCCATGTGTCGATTCTTCTGACGGTCGAAGATGACCTCGTCGGGCCGGTCGAAGTGGGCGTCGTCCCGATTGGCTGACTGGAAGGAGAGCATGAGCCGCTTGCCCGCGTCGACCGGGCAGCCTGAGATTTCGGAGTCCTCGGTGATGACCCGAGCGATCGTGACCGGCGCGAAATAGCGGAGCAACTCCTCGACGGCCGAGGGCAGGAGGCTCGGGTCGTCACGGAGCTGCTGGAGATGGCCGGGATGGGACCCGAGAAACATCAGGCTGGAGCCGAGAAAGGACCACGTCGTGTCGACGCCCCCGAGCAGGAGCACGAACAGCGCACCGATCCGTTCACGTTCGGTGAAGGGCCGAACCATGCCGTCCTCCTCTTGGGCCCCGGCGTTCAGGACCATCGTGATCAAGTCGTCAGCCGGATGCTCGCGGCGGTCCGCCAACTGCTCGGCGAAGTAGGCCTGGACCTCGCGGTTGGCCTTGCGAGCCACCTCGACGTCCTTGACGCCCTCCTTCAACATTCCATCGACCCAGCGGCGAAACTGTGGGCCCATCTCCGACGGCACCCCGAAGAGGTGGGCCATCGTTTCGACCGGGACGATCTGGGCGTAGTCGGCCGCCCCGTCGACGAACTCTCGATCGATGATGTCGTCGATCAACCGATTGGTCATCTCGACGACGAACGGTTCGAGCAGATCGACCTCCCGGGGATTGAACGCGGGAAGCAGGGCCCGCCGGATCGGGCCGTGGTCCGGCGGGTCCAGGGTGATCGGTGGGATCTCGAGCTTGACCTTGTCGGGGTGGCTGTCGTTGATCATCGTGATCCGGCTGGAGAACACCTCGGTTCGACGGGCGACGTCGGCGACGTCATCGAACCGAGTGACGAGGTACGCCCCGAAGAAGCGGTCGGTGCTGGCGACAGGGCACCGCTCCCTCAGGTCGGCCAGGATCTCGATCGAGTGATCGCGCCACTCGTCGGTGAGATGATCGAAGTCGGTGGCCCACTCCGACACCGGGGTGCGTTCATCCATGCTGGTACTCGATTCTGTCGAGGTCGGGCGACGGAGATCCCTCCGTCGACCAAGGTTGTACGTTGCAGCAGCCCCAGCACAATCGCGCCACCACTCGACGACCCGCGAGCTGTTCGACCATCCGCACAACCTACTGTCGATCGGCATTCGCTTCGAATTCCGCCGCCGGCCGCGGATCCCCCACGAGTGCCCCCGAGCGTTGGGGGATCCCCCGATTCCGCAGGACCTCGTCCGTCGTACGTTCTCTCCATCGACATCCGCTCGACACCTGGGAAAGGACTCCCCATGGCTACTGCAACCGAACAAGCACCAGAACTCTTCTGTCAGATCGACCAGCTTCGATCGGCCCTCGAAGGACAGATTGTCGTTTCGCAGAATCGCTGGGTCGACCATTGTCTCGACCTCCTGAACCGACTCGACCAGCTCCCACTGCGACAGATCGTGAAGCGTGTCCTGGCCGAGATCAGCCATCTGAGTTCGGTCGACGCCCGCTGGCTCAGCGAACAGCTGCGCCTGCTGGAGACAGCGGTCGAGATCGAGTCGGCGTTCGACCAACTGGCCATTCCCGCTCGGTAGAGGCTCGAGCCCGACGGCGGAGGAGCCCATGGCCCTCGTCGCGGCGCTCCTTCACCCGGGCGACTGCTCATATGAAGGCCTCGGCTGTCGGCGTCGAGGACGACTAGAACGAGGGGTCCATGCTCTCGTCGTCGCCGACGATGACCAGGGAGACCGCGACGTCGTCTCCCTCGTTCAAACGCTCGGCGCGACGCACCGCCTTCTTGACCGGTAGGAGGTAGGCCTGCGAACGCTTGTCGGGGAACAACGACGTGGCCCACTCGGTCCGGCCGACGGTGACACGAACCCGGACCGACCCGAACGCGGTCGATCGGTGGGAGGTTCTCGCCTCGATGTCGTCGGACACCTCGCCCGGAAGCGTCAGGAAGGTCCAGCCGGCCTGGCCGCCATGAAGCCAGAGCTTCGCCTCGAAGTCGTACCTGGGACCGGTCACGTCGATCAGTATCGCAACTCGACGCGAACTCGGCTCACAGAGCGGTCATGGGCCCTCGACGTGACGGCGAACACCCGTCACGCATGGCCCTCGGCGGCGTGACCCTTGTTGAGGAACGGAAGACGGGCCACGACGGCAATGACAAGGAATCCGACGGCGACGCCGAGCACCGCGGACGCCAACGTGTTGACGATCCACGCCAGAACTCCCCCGAAGCCGCCTACGCCGTGCACCGACTCTTCGAGCCAGTGGACGAAGTCATAGGGCGCGTCCCAACCGAGCTCGTGGGCCCCGACGAGCACGATGTGGCCTCCGACCCACAACATCGCCGCCGTACCGACCGTCGACAGAAGACTCAGGAGCTTCGGCATGCCGGCGACCAGCGCCCGGCCGACACGACGAGACGTGGTCCCGCCGTTGGTGGCCAGGTGGAGGCCGACGTCATCCATCTTCACGATTGCCGCGACGACGCCGTACACGATCGCTGTGATGACGATCGCCACCACGAAGAGGATCGCGGCGCGGGAAACGAACGACTCGTCGATCACTTCCTTCAGGGCAATGACCATGATCTCTCCCGACAGGATGAAGTCGGTTCGAACAGCCCCGGCGATGGTCTTCGCTTCCTGCTCCTCGCCGAGCGCCACCGCGGGCACGTCGACCACGTCCGCGTGGTCGCCGAAGCGGTGATGGAGCTTCTCGGCGCCTTCGAAGCACAGATACGCGCCGCCGATCATCAGGATGATCTCGACGAGGAGCGGCACAAACTGGCTCAGGAGCAGGGCGGCCGGAAGGATGAAGACCAGCTTGTTCCGGATGGAGCCGAGGGCGATGCGTTTAATGATGGGCAGTTCCCGGTCGGCAGCGAGGCCGTGCACGTATGCCGGCGTCACCGCGGTGTCGTCGACCACGACACCCGCCGCTTTGACGCTGGCACGGCCGGCAGCGACCCCGACGTCGTCGTTCGATGCCGCGGCAAGTTTGGCCAGCGCCGCTATGTCATCCAACAAGCCGATCAGGCCAGCAGCCATTCATATCACCCCCGGTCGGTCGGAACGCGGCCGTCACACTATCTCGCCGAACCACCAGCCCGCCGAACCATCAGGCGGGACGGACCTTCCGGTCGAGCAGCTTGGCCATGCGCTTCATGCCCTGTGCGAATCCGAGCGCTCCGACCTTGCCCACGACAGGGCCGAGGAACGACGGTAGAAAGCCGACGGTCACGTCCTCCAGCCACTCGAGCATCGTTCCGGTTCCGTCGGGTTCGATCGTGAACCCCGCCCGACCCGTGAGAATCGGACCGAGTTTGGCGACCTCGCACGAACCTGACGACGATCCCTCGTTCCAGTCGAGAGCGACCAGCTCCATCCGGTCCTCGAGGACCAACGGACCCAAGCCGGTCCACGCGGTGAAACGGGCCCCGATGGCGAGAGGGTCGCCCGCTTCAACCTTGACCCTCGTCGCCGGGATCCAGGCCGCGTGCGCTGCCCAGTCGACCAGCTCGTCCCAGACGATGCGCGGAGGGTGGTCGAAACGGTGCCGGACGGTGAATCGGACGTTGGCCATCGTGACACCTTGCCACAGTATGGCTGGGGCCACAGCGCGGCCTCGGTCCACGATCACCGACGCTGGAGGACTTCGCCGGAGACAGCCAAGAGTCTGGTAGCCGGGGGCAACGTCGGTGCAGACAGACCAGGAAAGCCGTGCAGTGTCGGAACCCCACTCCACATAGCCAGGATGGACGGACATGTTCAGCAGCCTGTCCCACCAGCGTTCGCAGTGGACGCTGAGCTCGAGCCGGCCCGTCACCCTCACCATTTTGCCCCATGGTGTGATTGGCCCGGCACCTACTACCTTGGCCCTTGGGCCACAGGTGGCCCGTCCTCTCCCAAGAAGGTGAATGCTGATGAACGAAGCCTTGATCATCGATGCATGCCGGACCCCTCGGGGTATCGGCAAGGCGGGGAAGGGAGCACTGGCCGACATCCATCCCCAGCAGCTCGGGGCGACCGTGCTTGCTGCACTTCGCGACCGCAACGATCTCGACACCTCGGCGGTCGACGACGTCATCTTCGGTACGAGCATGCAGGTCGGCCCCCAAGGCGGCGACCTCGCCCGCATGGCCCTCCTCGACGCCGGCTATGACACGAAGGCGTCCGGTGTCACCCTCGACCGTTTCTGTGGATCGGGCATCACCACCACCAACCTCGCCGCCGCGTCGATCATGTCGGGCATGGAGGACATCGTCATCGCCGGCGGCTGCGAGATGATGTCGTTGCACCCGGCGCTCGGTGAGGCCCAACAGAGCGTTCGAGGTCCGCTGATGGATGCCGGCAATGAGCGGCTCCGTGCGCGTCACCCTCAGACCCATCAAGGGGTAGCGGCCGACGCCATCGCCACCATCGAGGGCATCTCACGCGAGGCGCTCGATCAGCTGGCGTTCGTGTCGCAGCAACGAGCGGCCCGCGCCATCGGTGAAGGCCGGTTCGACCGGAGCCTGGTCCCGGTCTTCCACGAGGACGGCAGGCTCGCGCTCGACAAGGAGGAGTTCCCCCGCCCAACGACGACCCTCGAGGGCCTGGCGAACCTCGGAGCATCCTTCGCGGCAATGGCCGACATCGACCTCGACGGCCAGGGCACGACCCTTCGTTCGATGGTGCTCGCCCGCTACCCTGGCCTGGCGATCGAGCACGTGCACCACGCAGGCAACAGCTCCGGAGTCGTCGACGGCGCAGCTGCCATCCTGCTCGCCAGCCCGGCCGCAGCTGCGGCCAACGGATGGAAGCCACGGGCCCGCATCGTGGCCGCCGTCAACATGGGCGACGATCCGACGTTGATGTTGAACGCTCCGGTGCCGGCGGCTCGCAAGGCGCTGTCACGAGCCGGGCTGACCGTCGATGACATCGACCTCTTCGAAATCAACGAGGCCTTCGCAGTCGTCGCCGAGAAGTTCATTCGTGACCTCGACCTCGATCGGGACAAGGTCAATGTCAACGGTGGCGCGATGGCTCTCGGCCACCCGATTGCAGCCACCGGCTCGATGCTCATCGGCACCGTCCTCGACGAGCTCGAACGCACCGGCGGACGCTACGGCCTGGTCACCATGTGCGCGGCCGGCGGTATGGCCCCCGCCATCATCATCGAACGCGTCTGAGCCCGCGCCATCGCATCAGCGGCCGCTCGCGGCGGCTCGGGGTTCAGTCGATGATGGCCTGGTAGACGAGCGAGCGGAAGTCGCGGTCGGGGAGCAGAACGCCCGTCATGTACTGACTCATGAAGACGCCGACGAGCTCTTCGGCCGGGTCGACCCAGTAGTAGGTCTTCGCCGCACCGGCCCAGCCGTACTCGCCAACCGAACCGGTGCCCGTGGTCTTGGCGACATCGAGCATGACGCGCGACCCCAGGCCGAAGCCCATGCCGGGTACGGGCCGTCCCAACAGCTCGTAGGGCATCAGGGCGGCATCGAGGTGATTGGAGTGCATGAGTTCGAGCGTCTTGCGGCTGAGTAGATGCCCGCCTGCGGCCGCTCCGTTGTCCGCGAGCATCTGAGCGAACTTCATGTAGTCGCCGATCGTGGAGAACAAGCCGATGCCACCGCGCACGAAGACTTCGGGGGCGTCAGTCGGGTAGGTGGTCGAGACGTCGATCCGTTCGTTGAACCCGCTGAGGGCGGCCTCGACCAATTGCACGGCCGAGTAGTCCTGGCCGAAGAGGTCGGGCAGACCGTACATGGCCGCGAGTCGGTCGAGCTCCGCTTCGGGCACGCCGAACCCGGTGTCGGCCATGCCCAGCGGTTCAAAGAGGCGAAGGCGAAGGAACTCGCCGAGCGGGAGGCCCGACAACACCTCGACCAGCCGAGCGGCGACGTCGATGCCGACGCTGTAGTGCCAACGGGTTCCGGGCTGGAATGCGAGCGGAATACTCGCCAGCTCATCGATGACCGCCTCGAGCGAGCGGCCCGGATCGTGCATGAGCTTGGCGTCGCGGTACATCGTGGCGACCGGGTTGTCCGACATGAAGTCGTACGTCAACCCGCTGGTGTGCATCAGGACATCGCGGATCTGCATCGGTCGCAGCTGGTCGACGAGGGCGCCGTCCTCGGCCAGGACCTTCGTCGTCTTGAACGCCGGTAGGTACTGGGCCACCGGGTGCTCGAGCTGGAACCGTCCCTCCTCGTGCAGCATCATGAGCGCGGTCGAGACGATCGGCTTGGTCATCGAGTAGATGCGGAAGATCGTGTCGGCCGTCATCGGCGCGCCCGCCTCTTTGTCGCGGAAGCCGTACTGCTCGGCCTGCACGATCCGGCCGCGTCGACTGACCATGGTGCTGATGCCGGCAACACCCTGCTCGTTGACGTAGGACTCCATGACGGGCCGAATTCGATCGAGCCGAGCCCTGCTCATGCCGACCGACTCGGGCGATGTGACGTTGATGTTCATGCCATACTCACTTCCGGGCTCGTTTCTGGGCTCACTTCTGGAACAGGTACGGCTCTCGGGACGTCTGAGCCTGTTCGCAGATCATGTTCCACTGCCGACCGCCGTAGTAGGCAAGGCTGCCCGGGGCCGCGTCCCCATGTCCGTTGTAATACGAGAGGCAGTCGCGCAACGGCGCCGAGGCGATGTCGACCTGGGCACAGTGGCGGGCGTACTCGTCCTCGGCATCCTCTCGGACGTCGACCACGGCGTAGCCCTCTTCGCGCATCGAGGTCATGAGCCACACGATGTAGTCGGCGTGGGCGGTGATGGCGTCGGTGAAGTTGAAGCTGCCACCGCCTCCTTGGGGGCCCGAGACGATGAGGAAGTTGGGGAAGCCGTTGCTGTGCAGCCCGAGGAACGTCTTGGTCCCTTCGCTCTGCCACTTCTGGTTGAGTGTGCGACCGTCGCGGCCCTTGATCATGTCGAAGGATGCCGGCGCCATCCACTGGAAGCCGGTCGCGTAGATGAGAACGTCGAGCGGATATTCGACCCCGTCGTGGACCACCCCGTTCTCGTTGATCCGATTGACGCCGACCGGCGCGGTGTCGACCAAGTGCACGTTCGGTCGGTTGAACGTCGGGAGGTACTCATCGTGGAACGTCGGCCGCTTGCAGGCGTACGGGTAGTAGGGCTTGAGTGCTGCCGCGGTGGCGGGGTCCTCGACAATGGCGTCCACCCGTGCCCGGATCTGTTCCATCGCCGCGAAGTTCTCGTCGAGCAGTCGCTGGGTCCACTGCTCCGGGGATAGGCGTTCGGTGAGCTTCTCGCGGACGCGGTACTCGGCGGTGCGCCCTGCCATGTAGTCATCGGGCGCCCTCACGGCATCCCGGATCGAGGTCATCGCGGCAAACCGCGCCCGCCGCGCCCGGGCCCAACCGGGCTCATCCTTCCAGGTCTCGATCTCGTCGGGTGTCGTCTGGCGCTGGGCCCGAACGTCGATGGTCGACGGTGTCCGTTGGAACACGAACACCTCGCCCACCACCTTGGCCAACTCGGGAATGGCCTGAACTGCGGTTGCCCCGGTGCCGATGATCCCGACTCGCTTTCCAGCCAGATCGATGTCGTAGTTCCAGCGAGACGTGTGGAAGGACTCGCCCTCGAAGCGCTCCATACCGTCGATGCGGGCAAGTTTCGGTGTGGTGAGAATGCCGTTGGCCAGGATCACGAACCGGGCCTTCATCGCATCACCGCGATCGGTTCGCACCGTCCACCGCTGGGCTGCCTGGTCCCAAGCGGTGTCCTGGACCGACGTATGGAACAGGCACTTGTCGTAGAAGCCGAACTTGGTTGCCATGGCCTGGCAGTACTCGAAGATCTCGAATCCCGACGCGAACTTCATCGTCGGGACGTACTCCATTTCCTCGAGGAGCGGCAGGTAACTGTAGGAATCGACGTCGCAGGCGATCCCTGGGTAGCGGTTCCAGTACCACGTCCCGCCTACGTCTCCGCCCTTCTCGCAGAACCGTACGTCCTGGAAGCCTGCTTCCCTGAGCTTGTACCAGAGCATGAGTCCGGCGAACCCCGCACCGACGACGAGGATCTCGCATTCGTCGGTCAGGGCCTCGCGCTCGACTGGCTCCGCCGAGTACACATCCTGGAGGTAGTGACCGAAGTCCCCCTCCATCGCCATGTAGTCGGCCGCACCGCGGCGGGCCTCCTTGAACTCGAGATACTTGGCCTGCTCCTCGGCGTTGAACACCGCTCCGGCAGGCTGCGGAGTCAGCTGGGTCAGGGCTTCGTCGACGACCGCATAGCCGCGGCTCTCGACCCCTCCGATTCGGCTCGCAGCCCGCGTGTCGAAGATCTTCAGTCCGGTGACAGGATCGATGCTGACAGCCATCGTTGATTCTCTCCTTCGATCGTCGACCCGTTTGGTCGTTTGGTCCCGGGCCGAGCCTACTCGGCACGGCCGAGGTGGCTCGGTGTCGATTCAGTCTGTCCCGGTGTGATCCGGCCAGGTCAAGCTGAGTCGCTGCGGTCCACGGAACGAGACGTTCGGGTGGTATCGCAGCGGTTCGTCATCGGCTCGACCGAGCTGCGGGAAACGAGCGGTCAACTCTTCCAGCACGACCTGGAGCTCGAGCTTGGCCAGCGACGCGCCGATGCAGTAGTGCTTGCCCCAACCGAAGGAGAGATAGCGGCTGTCGGTGCGACTGACGTCGAAACGCCCGGGTTGTTCGAACACCTCGGGGTCGTGATTCGCCGACCCGAGCAGCACGAGCACCCTGGCTCCCGCGGGGACCTCGGACTCACCGATGACGGTTTTCGTCGTGGTGACCCGCCTCCACGCAACCACCGACGAGTCGAATCGCAAGGTCTCCTCGACGGCTCCGGCGATCGCCGTCGGGTCGGCGACCAGCATGGCCCAGACACGCGGCACGGTCAGACAACGGTGGAGTGCGTTGGCCAACAGGTTGGTCGTCGTCTCGTGCCCCGCGAAGCTGAATCCGAAGATGATGTGGGCGGCCTCGGCCAGCGTGAAGGACTCGGGAGACTCGCGATGGAACTGCAGGAGGTCGCTCGTGAAGTCGTCGGCCGGTTCCACCAGCCGGCGCGCGACGTGGGCGTCGCAATAGCCCCGGTAGGCCACCATGTCGCTCGCCACCCGGGCCTGCTCGACAGCGGATGGCCGACCCCAACTGAACGACAGACGGTCGCTCGCCCATTCCTTCAACCGGTCGGTGTCCTCAGGCGGAAACCCGAGGAGGGTGAAGATGATCGTGGCCGGAAGCGGGAAGGCCAGCGCGGAGACGAAGTCGACGCCGGGACCGGCGGCGGCGAGTTTGTCGATCAAGGCACGGGTGGTCTGTCGGACGATCGGCTCGAGGGCGCGCAATCGTCGGGGGGTGAACCCGACGAGGCTGAACCGCCGATTGCGAGCGTGGTACTCGCCGTCGGCATTCGACATGGTCTTGAGTGGCACCCACCCTTCGGCCAGCACCGCCTGCGCCTCGGGATGAAGGGGGTACATCGGATCCTGGGCATTGGCTGCCGAGAACGTCACCGGGTCACGAAACACCGATTCGACATCGGCGTGCCGGGAGACGACCCACATGTCAAGTTCGTCGTTGTAGTGCACCGGAGCATCGCGTCGGAGCTGTTCCCACACGGGGGTCGGGTCGGCGAGGTAGGTGGGATCGAGCGGATCGAAGTGCACCGGACAGCCAGTTGTCATGGTCCCCCATGTTCGCCGAGTCGCCCAACCGACGCCAGTGCCCTTCTGCAAGCCCCGGCCTCCTCACCCCCATTCTGCAAGACCTAGACCCACGCCACGGTGGGCGGGGGCTTGCAGAACGGGGGTGGGGTGGGTCGGACTTGCAGAACCGGGTGGGGCGCGAGTCCCAGCCTCCGCCAGGCGACAGCGACTGGGCCGCGGCCACTCGATCGGTGACGCCGAGCTTCATGTGCCGATCGGTTCCTCAGGTAAGCGCCCGAATATCACGAACGAGAGCAACAAGGCCGAGGACGGCGATCGCCAACCATCCGGCACGGATCGCGACGGCGCCGACGAGCGGAAGATCTCCCATACCGACGAACAGTCGTCGCACAGGCACCCAGACAGCCAACGCGACGGCCGCCAGCAGCACGATCGGGATCACCGGTGGGAACGCAGCGAGCAGGGCAGCGGGAACGATCCAACGGAGGTGACCGCGCGGCGGCCCCCGACGCTCGAGGCGGTCGACAGCGAGCCCGATCGCGAGGCCGAAGAGAGCCGGCAGCGCCACGAAGAGCCCGACGGCGAGCCACAGAGGTTTGAGGACGTGGAAGTCGATCCCGCTGTCATGAACCAACATCGACCCCACTACTGCGCCAGCGGCCGCTCCGACCGTGCACCGCCGAAACCAGCCCGGCCCGAGGAGCCAAGGAGCGACCGACAGATACGCTGCTGCGCCGATGACCCCGACGAACGCTCCCAGCAAGAGCAGGTTGTACGAGCCGCCCAAGGTGAATCGACCGATTTCGAACCCGTCGTCACTCGTCACGCCGCGAACAGCATCTGGAGACGTGAGCCGGAGCGCCAGCATGGCCAACCGACTGCCGAGCCCCGCAACGATCACACCGGTCGGGATTCCGGCGACGACCAGGACCCACAGCCGCCGAAGGACCTCACCGCCAATCGACACGGACTCGTCAGATCGATTGGCAACAGCGGTAGTCATGTCAGCGTGCTCCTCTCGTCCTCGGTCACGACAGGTCAGCGCACGCGATCCGGGCGCCCCCGGGTTCGTGGACGATCACCGACCTGGCGTTGGTGGCCGACGAAGCGACTCGCGCCTGCCAGGTCGCCGACCCCGCGCCGTGAGCGACGCCGCCCGGGTTCGGCACCAACCCACCAGCCGACGAAGTGAACCACAGTTCGTTCGGCGGGACCACAAGACCCGGAACAACATCTTGGTAATGCCCGCCTCCACCCGAGGCACAGGTTCCGTTGTGAAGATGGGAACCGCAGACCTTGGCGGGATCGAGGCCTGAAACGTTGATCTTGGCCGTTGTGCCGTCGGCACCGATTGTCATCTTCGCCGACCCGTGGATGGTGTACCCGAGGGCCGAACCTGACGCCGTCTCTGTGAACACGCCGTGGAACGACGCGCTGTTGCCGGCGCCAACGGGAGCCCCGCCGCCCGACAAGGCGATCGCGGCAATGCTTCCGACTGCGAAGGCGCCCACCACCAAACGCTTGCTGCTCTTGACCATGATCTACTCCTTCTTTCGAGACCCCGACGTTCGGGCGTCTGAACCTCTGGTTCAACAAGACAGACGATCCAGCCGGGTTGTCGGGTGACACGGACTCGCCGCAACGCTCTCCATCGATGCTCGGTCTTGCGTCGGGGTTGCGCATCGTCGACAATCGGTCCGGTGACCAGTGAGGTGCTGCAGGCAGCGGTGATGCAGTGACCAGCGCCATCATCGTCGGCAGCGGACCGAACGGTCTTGCCGCTGCGGCTCGCCTCGCCCGGGCAGGTCTCGACGTCACCGTCCTCGAGGCGTCCGACACGATCGGCGGCGGCACTCGCAGTTCGGAGATGATCGTTCCCGGGCTGCTTCACGACCATTGCTCCGCAGTTCACCCCATCGCCGCGGCCTCACCGTTCCTCAATGGTCTCGAACTCGCCCGTCATGGCCTGACGTGGCTCCGGCCCGAGATCGACTGTGCCCATCCGCTCGATGACGGCTCGGCCGGCGTCTTCTATCGGTCCATCGATCGGACAGCCGGCGATCTGGGCGCCGACGGCCGCCGCTGGCGCCGGCTCTTCGAGCCGATGGTGAACCGCTTCGACGCCCTGATCGCCGACGCAACGCAACCGACCGTGCGAGTCCCCAGGCACCCGGTGCAGCTCGGTCGGTTCGGTATGGCCGCCATGATCCCGGCGACCACGATCGGTCGGTACTGGAAGACCGAGGGGGCGAAGGCGCTGTGGGCCGGCGTGGCCGCGCACGCCTTCCACCGACTCGACCGCCCGATGACCAGCGCGGTCGGGCTGATGCTGCTCGCCTCGGGACACGCCGAGGGCTGGGTGGTCGCCAAGGGCGGGTCACAGTCGATCGCCGACGCGCTGGCCGCCGAGATTCGCCTGCACGGCGGCGTCATCGAAACCGGCCAGCGGGTCTCCGCATTGGGTGAGCTGCCACCGCACGATGTCCTGATGCTTGACGTGTCGCCACCGATTGCCCTCGCCATTCTCGGCGATCAACTTCCGGCCCGCGTCGCCCGCTCGTACCGGCGGTTCCACCACGGTCCCGGCGCCTTCAAAGTCGATTTCGCGGTAGAGGGCGGGGTGCCATGGACCGCCGAGGCCGCCCGTCAGGCGGCAACCGTACATCTTGGTGGCGACCTCGCCGAGGTGGTCGCCAACGAAGAGATGGTTCACCGCGGTCGAATGCCCGAGCGACCGTTCGTGCTCGTCGGACAGCAGTACCTCGCCGATCCTGGGCGTTCGGTCGGCAACGTCCACCCGCTGTGGGCCTACGCCCACGTGCCCCACGGCTACGACGGCGACGCGACCGACGCCATCATCGGCCAGATCGAGCGGTTCGCTCCCGGGTTTCGAGATCGGGTCATCGGCCAGGCCGTGCGTTCGACAACCGAGATGTCGACCTACAACCCGAACTACGTCGGCGGCGACATCATCGGAGGAGCCGCCTCCCCTGCCCAGCTGCTGTTCCGCCCTCGGTTCTCGCCCAACCCCTATTTCACCGGACGACCCGGCACCTACCTGTGCTCAGCCTCGACCCCGCCTGGCGCGGGAGCACACGGCATGTGCGGGGCCAACGCGGCTGATCGGGCCCTGCGGGAACTCGGCCTCGGCTGAACGGTCAGGAGAACGCACGTGTACATCGAATCCACGGCCATCATCGTCGCCGACTACGACGAGGCCATCAGGTTCTTCGTCGACGCGCTCGGCTTCGAGTTGGTCGAGGACACGCCCTCGACCACCAACGACGGTCGACCAAAACGCTGGGTCGTCGTCCGGCCGCCGGGAGCTGCAACCGGGCTGCTCCTCGCCCAGGCCGACGGAGAGGCGCAGCGCGCTGCCATCGGCAAGCAGTTCGCCGGTCGGGTCGGGATGTTCCTCCGGGTCGACGACTTCGACCGGGCCGTGCAACGGATGATCGACCACGGTGTCGAGTTCGTGACCGACCCCCGTCACGAGCCCTACGGGAGCGTCGCAGTGTTCCTGGACGCGGCTGGCAACCGTTGGGACCTGCTCGGCCAGCGGCCCTGAACGCCCTCCTCGCCGCGACCCGCTACCCACCGCCCCACCCCGTTCTGCCGGATCACCGCGTCAGAAACGACGCGCTGGTCCGGCAGAACCGGGTGGGGGGTGTCGGTCTCGGTGGAGCCGGCGCCGGCGCCGGCGCCGAAGCGTGCGGTACAAGGCTCAGAGCCGGTCATCGTTCGCTCGATGGACAGCGGCAGAGGACGCGACATCCCCTCGAGCAGCCAAGCCATCGACCACGCCTCTGGCGTCGGCGTCCGACCGGTTCTGGCTCATCTTGACCTTGGCCTCAACACGCGTGATCTCGACTCGGGCCCCGACGATGCCGCGGAGCTGCGCTTCCACGAACGCTCGGGGAGCGTCATCGAGGGTCCAGGGCTGTCCGCCATCGAGGGCGCCCTCGTGCTTGGCCGTCAATCGTCGTACCAGGTCCTCGACCCAAACAACGTCGTCATGCCACTCGACCAGGCCGTAGACGTGGGCCGTCACGTAATTCCAAGTCGGAACAACCCGTCCATGCTCCAACTTGCTCGGGTACCACGAGGGAGACACATAGGCATCAGGACCTCGCACGATCACCAGGACCTCGCCACTCGTGGTGCGCCGCCACTGCTCGTTTCCACGAGCGACATGGCCGAGAAGCGCGCCAAGCGGTCCATCGTGGCGATCGAAGACGAACGGCAGCAGCGTGGCGAGCATCCCTTTCTCGGTGATCGTCACCAGGTCAGCCGCCCCGTGATTCGCGAGAAGCTCCTCGACTGCGTCGTCATCGGCCGCGAAATGATCTGGCAGGTACAAGACGTCTCCTCGGGGTGCGGTGCTTTCGGCACATGGGTACGGCCCAGCAGATCATGTCTCGGGCGGGGTCGCGAAGTCGAAGGGGGTCGACTGGTAGACCCGGTTGATCCAGTTTCCAAACAGAAGGAACGCGTGCGATCGCCAGCGGTTGAGAGGCTGCTGCGCTGGATCGTCGTCGGGAAAGTAGTTGTGCGGAACGGTGATCGGCTTGCCTGCGGCGACATCGCGGAAGTACTCCCCCGCGAGCGACGTCGAGTCGTACTCGACGTGGTTGAACATGTAGAGGCGATTGCATGTCTCCTCCGACACGAGGCAGACCCCGGTCTCGGGTGACTCCATCAACAACTCGAGGCCCGCGACTCGCTCGACATCAGCGCGCCGTACTTCGGTCCACCGCGACACCGACACGGCGAAATCGTCGGAGAAGCCGGCGAGGTACGGTGACGTCGGCTTGAGGTTGCGGTGCTGGAACACGCCGAAGGCCTTGGTGTCGAGCGTGAACTTCGGGACCCCGTGGAAATGCCAGATGGCCGCCATCGCCCCCCAACAGATTGCGAACGTCGAATACACGTTGGTGGTGGTCCAGTCGAGGATCCTCGTCAGCTCGGGCCAGTAGGCAACCTCCTCGAACGGCAGGGTCTCGATCGGCGCGCCGGTGATGATGAAGCCGTCGAAGCGGCGATGCTTGATCTCGTCCCAGGTTCGGTAGAACGAGATCAGGTGTTCCTCCGCCGTGTTCTTCGCGGCATGGCTTCCGATGCGGACGAGGGTCAGGTCGATCTGCAGCGGCGTCGATCCGAGCAACCGCGCGATCTGGGTCTCGGTGACGATCTTGTCGGGCATCAGGTTCAGTAGAGCAATCTGGAGTGGCCGAATGTCCTGCCGCAGCGCGGTCGACTCGTCCATGACCATCACACCCTCGCGCTCGAGTACCTCGCGGGCTGGCAACGCGTCGGGAATCCTGATCGGCATGACGCCGAGGCTAACGCCGGGGTCCTTGACCTGACTGAGGACCCGACCCGAAGCGGCTGAATGAGCAATCATGCGCCGGGTTGAGACCGCGACGCCGAGGCTCAACCCGTGGGTGTCGGCGAAATGGGTCGACGAAGGGCTGACCGGATCTCGTGGCCGGTCACGACTAGGAAGAACTCCAGCACGCTGAAGACCGCGATGGTCGCGCCTCCTGCGGTGGAGTAATGGAAGCTCGTCAGCAGTCCCGCGACAACGGCCAGTGCGCCGAAGGCCATCGAAGTGATCATGATCGCCGGCACCCGATGGACCAGCAGGGAAGCGGTCGCCGGCGGACCGACGAGGAGTCCAAAAACAAGCAGGGTGCCGATCGCCTGGAAGCTGGCCACGATGCTCAGCGCCAACAAGGTGAGGAGAGCGCCCTGTGCCAACTGCGGACGCATGCCCAGGGTCTGGGCCTTTGCCCGATTGAAGGTGAGGGCGAGGAACGGTCGATAGAGGACCGCGCCCCCGGCCAGCACCACGAGCGTCGCTACCAGCTGTGATCGGATGTCGGCGAGGGTCACGCCGAGCACGTCGCCGAACAGCAATGAAGCGGCCTCGGCCGAGAACGACTGGGCCCGCGACACGATGACGATGCCCAAGGACAGCATTCCGACGAACAGCAGACCGATGGCGGTGTCGTCGCGCACGACCGTGCGATTCGACACCACGCTGACCAGCCAGCTCATGACCAGGGCCGACACGAACGCTCCGACGATCGGGCTGAATCCCCAGAGCACGGCCAGGGAGATGCCGGGAATGATGCCATGAGCAAGCGCGTCGCCGATGAACGCAAGGCCCCGCAACACGACCCAGGTGCCTACGAGCGACGTCGCCACCACGGCAATGAGGCTCCCCACGAGGGCCCGCTGCATGAAGGCCGGTTCGAAGGCGTCGACGACGAAACTCACCATGGCAGAAATGACGATCAGCCGACCAGCGCCGCGCGGATGCGTTCCGCGTTGGCCCGCACCATGTCGAGATACGTGCTGCCATCGGAGCCAGGGTCGCCGAGCGACTCCGAGAACAGCTCGACGACCTGGATCTCGCCGACCTCTTCGGCCAGGGTTCGCGCCAGATCGACCGACGACGACGTATCGGCGAAGACCGCGGCGACGCCCTCACGTTCGATGACCTCGACCAACTCGGCCAGATCGCCGGCGCTGGCGCCATCGGCCGTCGTGCCGCTTGGGATGACCGTACCGACCACTTCGAAATCGTACCGATCAGCGAAGTAAGCGAGTACTTCGTGATTCGTCACGAGCACCCGGTCGTTAGCGGGGATCTCGGACAACGTCGCCTCGACCTCTGCGTCCAGCGCCTCGAGCTCTGCGATGTATGCGTTGGCCCGGGCCTGGAGAGCCGCGACGTCGACGCCCTCGACATTCTCCGTGAGGAAGGCGACCATCCCGTTCGCGGCCTGAGCCATACGAGCCGGATCAGCGAAGAAGTGCGGGTCGCCACCCGTGTGCTCGTCCTCTCCTCCGTGCTCGTCCTCTCCTCCGTGCTCGTCCTCTCCTCCGTGCTCGTCCTCTCCTCCGTGCTCGTCGTGGCCCGATGCCACGAGTACTCGATCGATGGAATCGAGCGCCGCGAAGACCGGAACACCACCTGCCTCGGCCGACTCGATCACGTCGAGGATGCCCTCCTCGAAACCACCGCCGTTGACGATCAACACCCCTGCAGTCTCGATCTGCTGCACCTGCTGGGCCGACGCCTGGAACTCATGCGGATCCACGCCGGCGGGAAGGATCGTGACAACGGTCATCTGGTCCCCCACCAGGTTGGTGACGACATCTCCGAGGATGTTGGTCGTCACGACCACCGTCGGCCGACCGCCGTCGGCGCCTTCGTCGGTGCCGGCATCGCCGTCTCCGCAGGCAGCCACCGCCCAGCTCGCGGCGACTAGGACCGCTGCAAGAGTTCGAGAAGAAGAGACCATGACCAACCTCCAGAGTGAGAATCACTATCGAATTGGCAACCGTAGGGCGACCTCGCTGCGACCACAACTCAGAATGAGAATTGGTTTCGTTTCGACGTAGCATCAGTGGCATGACGATGGCGATCTCCATCACGGGTCTCGAGGTGCGCTACGGCGACGCCATCGCGCTTGCCGACGTCGAGCTCCAGGTACCAGCGGGAACGTCCCTCGCCGTCATCGGTCCCAACGGGTCGGGAAAGTCAACCCTGCTGGGGGCCATCGCAGGGATCACCGAGCCGTCGGCCGGCACCGTGTCTGTCCCCGGCACGCCGGCAGCTCTGGTGCTGCAGTCGACCGAGGTCGATCGCAGCCTTCCCATCACCGTTCGGGACACGGTCTCTCTGGCCCGGTATTCGACCCTCGGACTGTTCCGGCGGTTCAAGGCTGCCGATCGAGAGGCTGTGGATCGAGCGCTGGCACGAATGGACGTGGGCGATCTGGCCGGACGCCAGCTCCACGATCTCTCCGGAGGCCAACGCCAACGGGCCCTCGTAGCCCAAGGGCTGGCCCAGGACTCCGACCTTCTCCTTCTCGACGAGCCGGTGAACGGACTCGACGTCGTCTCGAAAGCCATCATCCTGGCGGTGATCGACGAGGAGGTGAGCGGCGGGAGAACCGTCGTCGTCACGACCCACAACCTCGAAGACGCTCGGCGTTGCGACCAGGTGCTCCTGCTCGATCGGTCGCCGGTAGCGGTGGGAACGCACGACGAAGTCCTCACCGAAGACCACCTGCGCCAGGCCTTTGGTGGGCGTTTCGTCAGGGTCGGCGGCGAGCTCATTCTCGACGATCCCCACCATGACCACTGAGATAGGGTGGCGCCCGTGACCCCGAACAACGTCGATGACGAGGTCGCCCGTCTGCTCCGCCAAGGCGAGCAGCGTTACACGACGGGACGTCGCCGCCTGGTCGCCATTCTCCGTGGCGGGGGCCCGATGACCATCAATCAGATCCTGGCCGCCGATCGCCGCCTGCCGCAGTCCAGCGTCTATCGGAACCTCACCATTCTCGAACAGGTCGGGGCGGTGACCCGCATCGTCACCCGGGACGATTTCGCCCGGTACGAGCTGACAGAGCACCTCACCGAGCACCACCATCATCTGATCTGCTCGACCTGTGGCGACGTGGCCGACTTCTCACTCGATGCCCGTGTCGAAACCAGCCTCGACCGAGCGCTGCACAAGGCTGCCGAGCAGGCGGGCTTCAGCATCGACACCCACCGCCTCGACCTCATCGGCACCTGCCCCAGCTGCGACGACGCCTGAACCGCTGCGTCGACCCGGCGCTCAGCCGTCGAGGTCGGGATAGTGGCCCGGGTCGAGCCGCCAGGCGTCTCCGTGGGGGCGAAGGAGGCCACAGCTCGGCCCCCCGAAGTGGGTGCCCAGAATCAGCGTGTGGTCATCGCAGTACTTCTCGGTGAACCGGCGTCGGGTGGCGATCGCGGCCGCGGCGTCAACGTCGGGATTGCTGACCCAATCGAGGTTCTCGAACTGGATCGGATGATGCACGAGGTCGCCGGTGATCACCGCGTCCTGGCCTCCGGAAGAAATCCGGACGCTGTGGTGGCCGGGGGTATGGCCCGGGGTCGGTTCCAGCCAGACGAGGTCGTTGAGGCGAAGGTCAGAAGCGACGAGCTCGGCCAGCCCCGCGTCGATGCACGGCCGAACTGAATCCCCGACAACGTCGCCGTAGATCTGCGGCTCGACCTTCCAATGGTCCCACTCGGTCTCGCCGAACAGATATCGAGCCTTCGGGAACGTCGGCTTCCACTCACCGCCCACGAGGTGGGTGTTCCAGCCAACGTGATCGACGTGCAAGTGGGTACACACCACCGCGGTCACGTCGTCTGGCCCGAACCCGGCTGCGATCATGTTGTCGAGGAAATCGGTCTGGAGCCCGGCGAGACCCCCGAAGTTCGGGCGGACCTTGTCGTTGCCGGCACACGTGTCGATGACGATCTTCTCGTCCCCGACTTCGATACAGAAGGCGTGGAACGACAGTCGGAAGCGTCCCGATTTCGGATCGGCGTAGGGACCCAGGACCCAGTCCGTGCCGAGGACGACGTCCGGGGTGGCGTTCTCGAGCAGGGCGGTGCCAGGCCACTGCTGTTCCATTTCGAGCACCTTGGTGATCTTTGCCTCACCGATTTGCCACGTCTGCATCTTCGTTCCCCTTAGGCCAGGCGAGATCTCGGGCTTTCGCTGTTCTGTTGCCAGCAGCTCCGTTGCTAGCAGCCTTTGCCGGCGGGACACCAGATCTCGGCAAGAATGCGCTCCATGGACGGTTTGTTCGATGGTCTACGCGTGCTCGACTTCACCCAGGTACTCGCCGGTCCGACGGTGACCCGCCTGATGGTCGAGCTCGGAGCAGAAGTCATCAAGGTCGAGATGACGCCATCGGGCGACCCCGGCCGCAGCCTCCCTCACTACCGGGATGGCCGGTCGGGTTATCACGTGCAGCAGAACCGGGGGAAGCGTTCGCTCTGTGTCGATCTCAAGGACCAGCGGGGCAAACAGCTCGTGCTCGACTTGCTGCCGCACGTCGACGTCATGGTGCAGAACTTCGCCCTCGGGGTGATCGAGCGGCTCGGGTTCGGATTCGAGGTGGTGTCTCGACTCAATCCGCGACTCATCGTCTGCAACATGAGCGCCTTCGGCCGCACCGGACCGCTCAAGGACCACCCGGGGTACGACCCGATCGCCCAGGCCTACGGTGGCATTCTCCACATGCTCGGCTATGAGGACCGCCCCCCGATCCTCGCCGGCATCTCGCCTGGTGATGTCCTCACCGGCGTGCACGCCTTCGGCGGCGTCGCGGCCGCGCTCTATCACCGCGAGCGCACCGGGCGAGGCCAGGAGGTGAGTGTCTCGCTTCTCGACGCGTACGTCACCGCTCATGAAGTCAACTGGCAGTCGTGGTCGGTGTCGGGCGGTGTCGAGCCAATACGGCGCGGCAACGTTCATCCCGTCGTCGGCGGAGTCGGCGTCTTCGCGGTCGGCGACCATGGGTACCTGGTCCTTGCGGCGGTGAACGACAGACAGTGGCAATCGACGTGCGAGGTCATGGGCCGGCCCGAGCTGGCATCCGACGAGAGGTTCGCAACCAGCGCCGGCCGATGCCAGCACCGAGACGAGGCAAACGACGCGATCTCGACATGGCTGGCCACCCAGAGCGATCGTGACGCCGTGGTCGCCGAGCTTGAAGCCCAACGCATTCCGACGGCCCCCGTGCTGACCTTGGCCGAGGCAGCCACCCGTCCCCACCTCCACGAGGCCGGCAGCCTCCGTTGGGTCGACGATGAGGTCCTTGGCCGAGTGTTGGTGCCGGGTATGCCGATCAAGTTCTCGGACTTTCCCGGTGATCGGCCCCTTAGCGCCCAGCGACTCGGCCAGGACAATGAATACGTCGTGCGTGAGGTCGCTGGCCGCAGCGCCACCGAGTACCACGCCCTCGTCGAGGCCGGTGTCCTCCTCCACGACGAGATGTCGTGACGCAGGCTGGGCCAAGGACGAGCATCGGCGACCGAGATAGCGCTCTGGCCGCCATCCGGGTCAGCGACTACAACAGGGTTCGTCACACGACGGACAGGAGACGAAATGGCAACCTGGGAGCCGGTCGGTCCCGACCCGGACTTCGACGAGTTCCGCGCCACGCTGCGCCGTTTCGGCCGCGACCGGTTGGCTGCCGACTATCCCCGTTGGCAGCGCGAACCGTTCCCCCGGGAACGCCTCCTCGAACTCGGCGAGCTTGGCGTCTTCGGCCTGCTGTCCCCGCCCGACCTCGGGGGCACCAAAGGGGCTGGTGGCGGCTACGTTCCGCTGGGAATCGCGGCTGAGGAATTGTCGCGGGGCGACTTCAACGTCTCGTACTTCCTGCAACTCCAGGCCATCGGGACCCAACTCTTCACCCAGTCCGACGCCGACGAGGTTCGTCAGCGATGGGTTCCGGCCATCATCCGGGGCGAGGCGTTGGCCAGCTTTGCGCTGACCGAGCCCGGCGTCGGCTCCGACGCCGCCGCCATCTCCACCCGCGCCGTCCAGGACGGCTCCGACTGGGTCATCTCCGGCGAGAAGGCATCGATCACCTTCGCAGGAAACTCCGATGTCTGCGCCGTCTTCGCCCGATCGGGTGGCCCCGGAGCCGGCGGCATCAGCCTGTTCTGTGTCCCCCTCGATCTCCCCGGCGTGAGCCGCCGCGCCGTGCCCAGCTCGACCGCTCACCTCACCCAGCGGGGCTCCATCTTCTTCGACGATGTTCGGGTCCCCGCCAGCCACCTCGTAGGGGTTGAGGGCGGAGCGTTCAAGTCCGCGATGTCGGCCTTCGACTTCAACCGAGCGATCATCGGCCTTGCCTGCGTGGGAGCGGCCCAGCAATCGCTCGACGAGACCATCGAGCATGTGAAGGCGAGACAGACCTTCGGGCAGCCCCTCGCCACCCGTGAGGGGGTCTCGTTCCAGTTGGCCGAGCATCTCGCTCACATCCACGCCGCTCGATTGCTGGCGTTCGAGACCTTGCGTTTGGCCGACCGGGGCCAACGCCACGTGACGGAGGCGGCGATGACGAAATGGCTCGGCCCCAAGTGTTCGGTCGAGGCAATCCACGCCTGCATCGTGCTGCACGGCTGGACCGGATTCGGCGAGGATCTGCCCTTGGCCCAGCGGCTGAACGACGTGATGGGTCTCGAAGTCGGCGACGGGACGCCGGAGATCATGAAGTCGATCATCGCCCGCGAGGCGCTCGGGGTGGTGAGCCACCGATGACGGACAGCGGAGTAGTCGGCTATGAGTACGCAGCCGGGGTGTCGACCATCACCTTGGCTCGGCCACCGGCCAATGCCCTCGGTGAACCCGTCATCGCGGGGCTGACCGCTGCGTTCGACCGTGCCGAGAGCGATCGTGCCGCCGTGGTCGTGATCCAATCGGAGGTGACGGGTTTCTTCGCTGCCGGGGCCGATCTGACGCTGTTCGACGACCTCGACCAGAGCGGCTTCCTAGACTACCTGGACCGCCTGCGGGCCCAGATCGAACGGGCCGACACCGGACCGTGGGTCTCGATCGCGGCCATCGACGGTCACGCCCTCGGCGGCGGCCTCGAGTTGGCCATGGCTTGCACGATGCGAGTCGCTTCGGCCGAAGCGAAACTTGGTGTCCCCGAAGTCAAACTGGGGCTGTTGCCGGGCGCCGCCGGCACCCAACGCCTACCGAAACTGATCGGGCGCGGCCCCGCGATCGATCTTCTCCTCACGGGCCGGTCGATCGATGGTGCCGAGGCCCATCGCCTCGGTCTGGTCGATCGTCTGGCCGGTCCCGGCACGACGGCCGCGGACGCCGCCCGGGAGTTGGCGACATCGTTGGCCCAAGGGCCCCGCGACGCCCACCAGGCCATCCTCCGATGTGTCGAGACGGCAGCTCGGACCCAGTTGGCCGAAGGGATGCAGTTCGAGCGAGCCGAAGTTGCGGCCCTGTTCGACACCGCGGATGGTCGCGAAGGGGTCCGAGCATTCCTGGCCAAGCGCCGTCCAGTCTTCGGGGCCGAGTGAACCAATCGCTCCTCGGGCACAGCGTCGGTCTCAGGTGGCCGTGATGCCACCATCAACGACGAACTCCGAGCCCGTCGAATAGGAACTCTCGTCAGAGACGAGATACAGCGCAAGCCGAGCGACCTCGTCGGGGTCAGCCACCCGTCCCAGGGGCACGATCCCGGCCATGTTCTCCCGAACCGTCTCGTTCTGGGGCAGCATGCCGGTGTCGATGAACCCGGGATGGATCGAATTGACCCGAATCCCCATCGAACCGAGCTCATAGGCTGCGGTCTTGGTCATGCCGGTCACGGCCCACTTCGAGGCACCGTAGGCGAACGATCCGGGGGCGGCTCGAAGGCCGGCGACGGACGAGATGTTCACGATCGCACCCCCGTGATCGGTCATGAGCGGAACAGCAGCCCTCATGCCGAAGAAGACGCTCATGACGTTGACGTCGAGCATCCGCCGCAGCTGATCCTCGGTCGTGTTGACGAGGCGGTTCCGTTCGAAGATGGCCGCATTGTTCACCAAGCCGTCAAGTCGACCGTGTTCGGAAACGACGTGGGCCATCACGGCCTCCCAATCAGCGGAGGAGCTGACATCATGGGACAGGAAGTTGGCGCCCAGCTCGCTCGCCAACCCCCGGCCTTCGTCGACCTTCACGTCGGTGAGGATCACCGTTGCGCCCTCGGCGGAGAACAGACGGGCTTCGGCCGCGCCCTGGCCTTGTGCCGCCCCGGTTATCACGATGATCTTGCCGTCGAGCCGTGCTGTCACAATCTCTCCTCAGGATGGATCGCCCGTCGAAGGAACGATCGAGTCAGCCTTGGTTAGAAGATCGCGGATCGGTTCGCAAGTCCGACGACTGTTCCGGCCTCAGGTCCCAAGAGCTCGGCTCGATCACGAGGTCGCCTGAGATCGCAAAGTGATGGCGGCCAGCGCCCCGATGGCCGACGCCATGCCGACCATCTGGATGGGGTTGAACGGCTCGTCGAGAAAGAGCGCTGCCATCACGGTCGACACCAGGGGAACGGCCAGCGCGGTCGTACCGCCCAGCCAGATCGGGATCTTGCCGAGGGCCCAATTCATCAGATAGTGACCGGCCCAGCCCGGGCCGATCGCCATCATGGCAATCCAGAACCACTCGGTGCTGGTCGGCACGACGAACTCCTGCCCGGACAACAACGCGAAGGGACTCACCACGACAGCGGCGATCGTCGTACCTATCGCCGTGAACTCCGCCGCCGATACGTGGGCTCGGGCGATCTTCGAGGCCATGAAGTAACTCGTCCACGCGAACAGGGTGAGAAGCGCCCAGAAGTCGCCGGCCAGACTCCACTCCGGGACCCCGCTCGAGCCGAACACGACGATGGCGACCCCGGCGACAGCGAGGGAAGCCCACAGCATGTCCGGCAGCCGGACCCGTTCCTTGAACAAGATCGGCGCGGCAAAGACCAGGATCACCGGTTGGATCGACGAGATCACGGTCGCGTTGGCCACGGTGGTCAGCTTGATGGCGGTGAAGAACAGGATCAGATCGAAGCCGAAGGCGATGCCACCCCAAACGCAGATCCGGATCGCCCGTCGGGAAAGGCGCCCGCCCGTCGCGTAGAGGAATCCGACGCTCCACACCGCCGCCATCCAGGCCCGCAGGAACACCAAAGGCAACGGATCGATGGTCACTCCCTTGGCGATCACGGCCTGAGCCCCCCAGAAGAACAGGGCCAAGAAGGCTGCCGCCACCCCGAGCGGCGCGGTGGCAGGCCGCTTCACCTCGTCAGCCAAGGTTCCAGGGCGACGGGTCCCGGAATCGTTGCAACACGTTGGCCGTGATCCTGGCCACGTCGTTGTCGTAGCCGTCAGTGGCCAGACCTCCGAACCAGCCGATCGATCCGGTCGAGAAGACCGCTCCCCCGCCCGGCACCTCGTAGAAGACCATGTCAGCTCGCACGGTCGACATCGCCGAAGCATCCTTGACGGTGTAGTGGAACTCCTCCTTGGTTCGTAGCATCTCGCCGTCGTGATCGGTCGCGGTCGCCACGACGACGGCACC
>JAQCHM010000261.1 GCA_027730885.1 Actinomycetota bacterium
GTCCGACTCGGGCGATGCCCGACGGCGTTGGCTCCCCCGCTATCAGGCGTACCTCAGTGGAGTCGCCGACTGGCAGAACCTCTCGGCTCGACAGGCAGGCAAGTCGACCGGGCTCTTCAAGGACGGTTCAGCGGAGAAGAATCTGTCCGGCGTCGCCATCTGTGGCTCGGTCGAGGAGGTCATCGACCGGATGGGTCAGCTCCATCAGGAACTCCGAATCGACACCCATCTGCTCATGCTCGATATGGGCGGCATGCCCGACGCTGAGCTGTTCGAAGCGATCGAGCTCACCGGGTCGGCTGTTCTTCCGGCGGTCTCCGGCTGGGCCGTCCCTGACTGAGTCGTGCCGGATTCACGGGCCAAACGAGGGAGGGTGCAGCAGACTGGGCCGGTGGACATCGCGACCCTCATCGCCGCCAGTTGGTCAGCGGGAGTCAACGCGTATCTCACCGTGCTCCTGCTTGGAGTCAGCGGTCGCCTGGGGTGGGCCGAGACGCCTGAGGCATTGCAGCAGATGTGGGTGTTGATCGCCGCCGGCGCACTGTTCGCGGTCGAGTTCGCGGTCGACAAGGTCCCCCTTCTCGACAGCGCTTGGGATGCGTTGCACACGGTCATCCGCCCGGTGATCGGGGCCGCAATCGGCGTGGCGATCGCCGACCCGGGGGCCAATCAACTGATCGCCATGCTGCTCGGCGGCGGGTTGGCCTTCACCGGCCACGCAGCGAAGGCATCGACCCGGTTGGCCATCAACTCCTCGCCCGAGCCGGTCACCAACAGCTTGGCCAGCCTGGGCGAGGACGGCGTCGTTGCCGCCATCGTGGTCCTGTCGATGACGTACCCCCGGGTCGCGGCCCTCAGCGCCATCGTCGCCATGATCTGTTTCGGCCTCCTCGCCTTCGTGCTCCTCCGTCTCGCCCGGGGCGGTCTCGGCGCACTCCGCCGCCTCGCCACAACCTCTCCGCCCGGCCCCTGACCCGCCCTGCCCTGCCCGCGACCCCGGGCACCCCGTTCTGCAAGCCACAGCCCTCGCACCCCCGTTCTACAAGCCCGGGACCCCACGGTAGGGGTCGCCCGTCTTGCAGAATGCGGCTGAGGGGTGGCCGGCTTGCAGTTCGACTTGCAATGCGAGCGGTCTGCGGATGGTCAGCTGGAGGCCGAGAGCGGCCGCTGGCTACGCTCCGCGACATGACGACGGCCGACAAGACAACGCTCAGCGCATACGCCCCGAGACTTATGGGCGACCTCCCGGCCGAGGCAGCTCGCCTGTGGGGTGACCGGGAAGCCCTCGTTTGGGGCCAGCAACAGTGGACGCACGCCGAGTTCTCGTCCGAGGTCGACATCGTGGCCAAGGCGCTCATCGAGTTCGGCGTACAGGCGGGCGACAAGGTGGGCATTTGGATGACCAACCGGCCGGAGTGGCTGTTCCTGATGTACGCCATCCCCGCGGTCGGCGCGGTCACGGTTCCGCTCAACACCCGGTATCGCGCCGAGGACGTTCACTACACCGTCGACCAGTCCGACACGTCGACCCTGTTCTTCAACGACCACTCGGGACCGGTCGATTACTCGTCCATGGTGAGGGAAGTGCGGTCCAAGTGGCCGAAGGTTCGACGAATGGTCGTACTCGGTGAGGATCGACCCGACGGCATCACGAGCTGGGATGAGTTCCTCGAGGGAGCGGCAAGGGTGAACGACGAGACGCTGGCCACGCGCTCGCGTGCGGTTCGGTTCGAGGACCCCATGATCATCATCTACACCTCGGGAACGACAAGCCTCCCCAAAGGCGCAGTGCACAACCACTCGGTGATCCGCAACGTCGCGGAGCGCACCCAGATGC
This sequence comes from Actinomycetota bacterium, assembly GCA_027730885.1. Lineage (GTDB taxonomy): Bacteria > Actinomycetota > Acidimicrobiia > Acidimicrobiales > SZUA-35 > JAHECQ01. The sequence continues at coordinate 1,838 of JAQCHM010000261.1, forward strand.
ACGGCGTCACCTTCGACGACGTGCACGCCGGCTACCTGCCGCTGTTCCACGCGTTCGGGTACACCGAGGTCGCACTGTTCACCGTTCTCACCGGCGGCAAGACCATCCTGTTCGAGACGTTCGATGCCGAGGCCATCCTCGACGCGGCCGAAGCCGAAGGCATCACCTTGCTGCACGGCTTCGACACCCATTGGGGGGACTTCCTTCGAGTGAACGCCGCCCAGCCTCGCCGGTTGGCGCTACGCACGGGAACGCTGGCGGCGGGGCAGGAGTCCACCACACCGGTCGCTCGGCGGGTCCAGGAGGAGCTCTGCCCGACCGTATCGGGATGGGGTATGAGCGAGGTGTGGACTGCGTGCGTCGTCAGCCATGTCACCAATTCCGTCGAGCAGCGAACCGAGGCGTCCGGGTACCCGATGCACGGTGTCGAGCTGAGGGTCATCGACCCCGAGACCGGCGCCGAGCAGCCGCCAGACGTTCCCGGCGAACTGCTCTGCCGGAGCTATACCACCATGCTCGGCTACTACGAGAAGCCGGAGGCGACCGCCGAGACGATCGATGCCGATGGCTGGCTCCACTCGGGCGACCTGGCTCGAATGCGACCCGATGGTCATGTCGTCTTCATGGGTCGCCTGAAGGACATGTTGAAGGTCGGCGGTGAGAACGTGGCGCCGGCCGAGATGGAAGGGCGCCTTCGCAAGCTTCCCGGGGTGAACGACGTCGCGATCGTCGGCCTCCCCGACGCCAGGATGGGAGAGGTTCCAGTTGCCTACGTGTTGGCAGAGGCGGGAGCGGCGCTCGATGCCGACCATCTGCTCGACCACCTCCGATCCCGGGTCGCCAGTTTCAAGATGCCACGGCACATCAAGATCGTCGATGCCCTCCCGATGACGCCGACCGGCAAAATCCGCAAGGTCGAGCTACGGGCGCAGGCGCTGGAAGACTTCGGTGTCTGATTCCCGCGACCCTCGTTCTGCAAGCTCAGGCCCCCAGGGCTCAGGTCTGCAAGCGCCAGACCCCACCGCCGGGGTCGACGAGCTTGCAGAACGAGGGGTGGGGATGTTGGGGCGCTATCGCGTGCTGGACCTGACCGAGGGCGGGGCTCAGCTTGCGGGCTACACCCTGGCGCAGCTGGGCGCCGACGTGATCGCGATCGAAGCAGCCGGAATCGCCAGCGACGCGAACGATTCCGACGAGGTGGCAGCCCGGGCCTACCAACGGGGCAAACGATCGGTCTCCGTCGACCTCCTCACGAGCGAGGGGCAAATCGAACTACGTAGGCTGGTCGCCGGCGCCGACGTACTGATCGAGTCTGCTCGACCAGGAGCATTGACAGCGATCGGCATCGGCCCCGACGCCTTGCTCGACCTGAACCCGGCGCTCGTCCACGCGTCGCTCACGCCGTTCGGGTCGACGGGACCGAGAGCACAATGGCACGCGACCGATCTGACCATCATGGCGTCTTGCGGCGCCCTGGCGCTGACCGGTGACGCCGACCGACCTCCCCTGCGCGTGTCGGCTCCGCAGGGCATGCGGTTCGCCGGAGCAGCGGGGGCGTCGGCCATCGTGCTGGCCCTGCTCGATCGGGCTCGCACCGGACGCGGCCAACACATCGACGTCTCGGCCCAACAGGTGGCGGCGCTCGCCACCCAGGCGGGGCTCCTGTCTGCGGCGGTGAACGCCCCGGTCCCCTCTCGGACGGCCGGCGGGGCGCGGGTCGGACCGCTGGCGCTTCAGCTCGTGTATCCCGCGCTCGACGGGCATGTCTCGATCACCCACGTCTTCGGCCCGGCCATCGGTCCGGCAACCGCGGCCCTACTGCAATGGGCCCACGAGGAAGGACACTGCTCGGCTGACCTGGTCGCCAGGGACTGGGTGTTGTTCCCCGTCCTGGTCGACCAAGGGCTCGAGTCGGTCGAGACCTTCAACCAATCGAAGTCGGCCATCGCCGCTCTCACGTCGTCGAAGACCAAACTCCAGCTGCTGGCCGGAGCCCGGGAGCGTCGCCTGTTGGTGGCCCCGATCGCGGCACCGGTCGATGTCATGAACGATGAGCACCTCGGGGCGAGAGGTTACTACGACGAGATCGAAGTCGGAGGCCGATCAGTGCGGGCACCCGGATCGTTCGTGCGCCCGACACGGACCGGACTTCGCCCCCTCGGACCGCCGCCGCGTCGGGGCGCCCATACCTTGGAACTCGCCGAGGAGTTCAGCCGAGCGCCGCTCATCGGTCCGGCGTGGGGCAACGCGACGGCAGACGGTCCGCTGGTTGGGCTGAAAGTACTGGATTTCACCTGGTCGATCGCGGGCCCGCACGCAACGCGTGTTCTGGCAGACCACGGGGCGACCGTCGTCAAGATCGAATCCCAGACCAAGATGGACGCAGCCCGAGGGTTCATGCCGATCCACGACAACGAGCCCGGAGCGGAACGGTCGGCGCTCTTCGACGACATGAATGCCGGGAAGCAGTCGTTGACTCTCGATCTCAATCGACCCGAGTCCCTCGATGTGATCCGGGATCTGGTTGCGTGGGCCGACGTCGTGACGGAATCGTACTCGCCGCGCGCCATGCGGGGCTGGGGCCTCGCCTACGAAGACCTGGCGAAGATCAACCCGTCGATCATCATGATCTCGACCTGTCTGACCGGACAGACTGGACCCCTCGCCGGGTTGGCGGGCTACGGCAACCTCGGCGCCGCGCTGGCCGGCTTCTACGGGCTCGGGCGCTGGCCTGATCGCCCGCCCGCGGGCCCGTTCGGCGCCTACACCGACTACACATCGACCCATTTCATGGCAACCGCGGTACTGGCCGCGCTCGATCATCGACGGTTCACCGGAGAGGGTCAGTATCTCGACATGTCCCAGGCCGAGGCAGCAATGCAGTTCCTCGTGCCCGAGCTCCTGGCCGCAGCCGTCTCGGGCTCCGGCCCTGAACCGATCGGCAATGACGACCCGGCCATCGCTCCGCACGGGGTCTATCCCGCAGCCGGCGACGACAAATGGGTCGCCATCGCCTGTCAAAGCGACGAGGCTTGGCCGGCCCTGTGCCAACTGCTCGGCCGTCCCGACCTCGAGATGAGCAACGAGCTGTCGAACGCGGCGGGACGCCTGGGTGCACGGAGGCGGCTCGACGAGGCCATCGTTGCGTGGTCCGCGTCCCGGGATGCCGACGCAGCCGCCGTCGCGCTCCAAGCGGCCGGCGTCGCGGCCTATCGGGTGCAGAACAGCCCGGAGTGTCTGACAGACCCTCAACTGATCCATCGGGGGCACTTCGTCGACCTCGAGCATCCGAGCCGAGGATGCATC
>JAQCHM010000262.1 GCA_027730885.1 Actinomycetota bacterium
ACCCCCATTCTTTTCCATCCAGGCGACGAACGCGAGCACCCCAACCGAATTTCAGCACCCTGCTAGCTTCGTTCCATGCTTGAGGAGCCGCGTGTCGACCGCTGGCGGTGGGTGCGGCTGGGGATGGGCCTCGCGTACCTCGTCGCCTACGTTGCTTGGTTCTTCGTGCATGGCGTGATCATCGACCGCATCTCGGCGTCGATCTCCATCGCACTCGCCCTCGTGATTGCGACCATCGGCAAATCCGGCCGCGCCTGGCGCATGCTCGCCGTCGACTTCGTCGTGATGGCGTCGATCTGGATGATGTACGACGAGACGCGTGGCGCAGCCGACCGGGTCGGGATGCCACTCCAGGCAAGCAGTGTCCGCGACATCGATCGCTTCGTCTTCGGCGGCACGGACCCCAACGTGTGGCTGCAGCAACGGTACTTCTCGGACGCAGTTGTGCACTGGTACGACGTCGTCGCATCAATTGTCTACTATTCTCATTTCATCGTACCGGTGGTGATCCTGACCGTACTGAGAGTCCGCTATCGGGCGCAGTGGGTCCGGTTCATGCGGCGCTTCGCCACGGTGCTGACGATGGCCTGTATTTCGTACGTCCTCTTGCCGACGGCTCCACCTTGGATGGCCTCAGGAGGCTCGACCTCCATCCGCCTCTCGCTGCTTCCGCCGCTCGAACGGCCGGCCGGCCGGGGATGGGACGCGATCGGGCTCGATGGCTTCGTGCACGCCTGGGAGACCGGGCGTGACTGGGTGAACCCGGTCGCCGCGATGCCGTCGCTGCACGCCGGCTTCGCCCTGCTGGCCGTCGTCTTCTGGTTCCCCCACATCCAGCGTCGCTCGGTTCGAGTCGCCATGCTGGCGTATCCGTTGGTGATGGGCGTGGCCCTGGTGTATCTGGCCGAGCACTGGGTCATCGACATCACCGCTGGTTGGGGCGTGGTGGGGGCGTCGTTCGTTCTCTGGGGAACGATCGAGCGTCGGCGCGACAAAAGGCAAGCGGACGGCGTCGAGTCGGCGTCGGTCCCAGGAGAGGTCGACCTGGTCGATCCCGCAGAAACCGAGGAGCAAATGTGGCAGGCAGTGTGAGTGTTTCAGCGTCGATCGGGGTCATCGGGGGCTCCGGGTTCTATGAGTTCCTCGACGATGCCGACGAGCACGAGATCGACACCCCGTTCGGTCGGCCTGCGTCCCCCGTCACCATCGGGACCATCGGCGGGAAGCGGGTCGCGTTCCTCGCCCGGCACGGCCGCGGCCACGAATACGCTGCGCATCGGGTGCCTTTCCGGGCCAACCTGTGGGCACTTCGCTCGGTTGGCGTCCGCTCCCTCATCGCTCCGTGCTCCGTCGGCTCGCTTCAGCCCGACATCCACCCGGGACAGATGGTCGTCATCGACCAACTCGTCGACCGTACGTGGGGCCGTGCGGACACCTATCACGACGTCGGCGGCCCGCACGACGAGCCCGGCACCACCGGCCCACTTCACCACCAGAGCTTCGCCGACCCCTACGACAGCGAACTGCGCTCGGCGCTGTTCTCCGCCGCACAGCGTTGCGACGTCGATGCAATCGACGGTGGCACGATGGTCGTCATCAACGGACCACGGTTCTCCACGCGTGCAGAGAGTCGCTGGTTTCGGTCAATGGGCTGGCACGTCGTGAACATGACCGGCTACCCCGAGGCAGTGCTGGCCGCCGAACTGGGTCTCCGGTACGCGACGTTGGCGCTGGTGACCGACTACGACGCCGGGGTCGACGGCCACGCTCCGGTCACCATGGACGACGTCCTCGCCGTCCTGCGATCCAATGTCGCCCGCGTCCGTAGGGTCATCACCGAAGCCATCACCGAAAGTGGGCCACAGGAATGAACGAGTTGAAGGATCGAGTCGCCGTAATCACCGGAGGCGCCAGTGGTATCGGGCTGGCCACCGCGCAACGGTTCGCCGATGAGGGCATGCACCTGGTGCTGGCCGACATCGAAGCCGCAGCGCTCGAATCCGCGGCGGATGCCTTGCGGTCCAAGGGCGTCGACGTGCTGGTACGCCGGACCGACGTCATGTCCGAGGAGTCCGTGAACGCGCTGGCGGATGCCGCGTTCGATCACTTCGGAACGGTGCACATCGTGTTCAACAACGCCGGGGTCGCAGCCACGGCCGCCACCTTGCGCAGCCGGGCCTGGGAAGGATCGCTTGCCGACTGGGAGTGGACGATGGGCGTCAACTTCATGGGCGTGCTCTACGGCGTCCGGGCCTTCGTACCCCGCATGCTTGCCAACGGCGACGAGGGCCACATCGTCAACACCGCGTCCGTCGCCGGCCTCCTGACCGCGGCCAACCCCTACAACGTTTCCAAGCACGGCGTGGTCTGTCTCACCGAGGGCATGTACCTGGACTTCAAGGAGATGGACTCCCCGCTCTCGGCTTCGGTGGTGTGCCCCGGCCTCATCAACACCAAGATCATGGAGGCCGAGCGCAACCGGCCCAGCGATCTCGGCCGGTCCGCCGACCTGACTGAGCAGCGTCCGGACGTCCAGCAGTTCGCCACCATGTTCGTTGCCGCGCTCAAGGAGGGTTACGGCCCCGAGGTCGTCGCCGATCATGTGGTCGACGGCATCCGCAGCGACCGCTTCTACATTCTCCCGTCGCAAGAAGAGCTCCTCGCTCGGGTCGATCAGCGCTTCCAGGGGCTGCTCGACCGACGCAATCCGACACCTCGTGATGGGCGGCCGTTGACCAGCGATCGTTGAGCAGCGGTTCTCGAAGCGGTGGGTGTCAGCGGCCGCCAGCCACGTTCAACAACGCTCCCGTGACGTAGGAGGCCTCGCTCGATGCAAGCCAGAGCACCGCCTCGGCAACCTCGAGTGCAGATCCGCCGCGCTGCATGGGCACGTTCGGGGCCAGGTCTGCGACCCGGTTCGGCTTCCCCGCCCTGGCGTGGATCTCGGTCTCGATCAGACCGGGACGAACGGCGTTAACCCGGATGCCCTCGGTCGCCACTTCCTTGGCCAGGCCGATGGTCATCGAGTCGACAGCACCCTTGCTGGCCGCGTAGTCGATGAACTCGCCGGGGGTGCCCAGGTAGGACGCGGCCGACGAGACGTTGACGATCGCCCCCCCGTTGCCGCCTTTGTGCGTCGACATCAGCCGCACCGCCTCGCGGGCGCACAGGAACGAACCAAGCACGTTGACGTCGAAGGTTCTTCGAATGCGTTGGACCGTGAAGTTTTCGAGACGGCCGATCGAGTCGACGATGCCGGCGTTGTTGACGAGAACGTCGAGTCGGCCGAACTCGGCCGTGGCCGCGGCGAACAGCGCGACGACAACGTCCTCATCCGCGATGTCGCCCGCGGCCGAGACGGTCCGGGCCCCGGCGGTCCGAGCGGCTGACTCGACCCGTTCCATCGACTGGTGGTCGGACCCGTAGTTGAGGCAGAGGTCGTAACCCCGACCCGCCGCGAGCACCGCCACCTCGGCACCGATTCCTCGACTGGCACCCGTGACGATCATGAGCGGGCGTTGTTGAGTTGACATGAGTCCCAAACCTACCGCAAGGACAAACCGACCGAGCCCGGCCGTTCCTCGACCCGTCGCCCCGAAGTCTGGCAGAATGCGCCGGGCGCTACCACGGAGAGACTCCCATGCCTTCGGCCCGGAACGACCAACACGACAATCCCCTGACCGGAACCTCCGAGGGAGTCGCGGCGTACGACCGTGCCGTCGACCGCTTGCTCCGATTCCATCCCGACGTCCTCGCGTCCGCCGACGAACTGGCGACCGACCACAGCCGGCTGCCGATGGGCCAGGCGCTCCTCGCCTATCTCCATCTGATGAGTACCGACGCCGAGGATCTGGCGGGAGCGCGAACGGCAGCCGAAGGCCTCCGCACGACAGCGGACCTTCCGCGGGAGCGGTTGCATTCGGCCGCTGTCGATTCCTGGCTCGATCGCGACTGGACCGGCACCTCGGCCACGCTCGACGACGTCTTGCGGCAGTGGCCGGCCGACCTCCTTGCCCTGGCCATCAGCCACCAGCTCGACTTCTTCCTCGGCGACGCCGCGAACCTGCGCCACCGGGTCGGCCGCTCCTAGCCCGAGCTCGACCCCGAGGCTCCGCACACCGGCTTCGTCCGGGGCATGCACGCCTTCGGACTCGAGGAAGCTGGCCACTACGAGGCCGCCGAGGAAGCGGGCCTCGCCGCCCTCGACGCCAACCCCGACGATGTGTGGGCCGTGCACGCGGTCGTGCACACCCACGAGATGCGGGGCGAAGTGGCCGAAGGCTTGGGTTCCATGCTCGAACGCCAAGACGATTGGGGCGACGGCAACCTCTTCACGACCCACAACTGGTGGCACCTGGCGCTCTATGCCCTCGAGGCCGGAGACACGTCCCGAGCCTTGGCCGTGTACGACGACCACATCCACAACGACCAGGCCGCCGGTGTCCCCATCGAGATGCTGGACGCCAGCGCGCTGCTGTGGCGGCTCCTGCTCGACGGAACCGACGACGGCGGTCGCTTCCAGTCGCTCGCCACATCCTGGGCTGCCAAGTCCGGACCCGAGCCGTGGTATGTGTTCAACGACGTGCACGCGGTGATGGCCTACGTCGGAGCTGCTCGCTTCGACGACGCCCGCGAGACCATCGATCGCCTTCAACGCTCTGCGGCCGGAGCGACGGGCACGAACGGCTTCATGGCCACCAAGGTCGGCATCCCCGTGGCCGAGGCCCTGCTCGCCTTCGGCCAGGGCCGTTACGACGAAGCGGTCGCCGGACTCGCCCCGATCCGCCGTGACTTCCATCGCTTCGGCGGCTCGCATGCCCAGAGAGACGCCTTGAAACGGACCTTGATCGAGGCCTCGATCCGCGCCGGCGACAAGGACATGGCTCGAGCGCTCTCCGCCGAACGGTTGAGCGCCCGACCCCGGTCGACCTGCAACTGGCTCCAGCGGGCCCGAGCACTCCGAGCGTCAGGCGACGATGCCGGAGCGGCAGCAGCTGAAGCTCACAGTGCTGAGCATCGCAGTCAGTTCGCGATCGCGCTCGCCAGGTGAGTTTGATGGCATCATAAACCTCGTTATTACGTTTTCATATCGTATCTTCAGAACATACGTTGCAGAATATTCGTTCGCTATACTACATCCAT
>JAQCHM010000263.1 GCA_027730885.1 Actinomycetota bacterium
AACTGCAGGACCTGCGCAAATCCTCCGGCCTCGATGTCAGCGATCGCATCACCGTCGTGATGGCGGTGCCGTCCGAGCGGGCCGACTGGGCCCGTGCGCACCGCGATCTGATTGCCAAGGAGATTCTTGCCAAGAGCTTGCACCTCGGAGAGCCCGTTGACGGAGTGGAGATCGGCGACTGTGTGCGGGTGGCGATTCGGAGAGTCCCGACGATGATGCGGCCCGCACCAGGTCGGGGGCAGTCAGGGTCGTGAGGGGGACCACGGTCTGAGAGGAACACACCGGGCGGCTCCAGCCGGGTCGGCCCCCGCTCGCGACGGCGATTCCGTTGTTCGTCGGTTACACCGTCTCCTGGATGAATCGGCCCTCGACGTGCTGTTGATGCTGTTCTCTGCTGTGAACAAGTGGAAGATCAGCGCCAATCGGGTCTTCCCGGGGCATTCTTGCGCAAGGTGATCGGCGGGTTGTTTGTCCTTGCAACGCAGCGTGCCTGATTCAGGCATGTGGGACGCTTTACCGACGAACCTTGGTGCTTAAGCCTTCGTCATGACCCAATGCTGGTAGGACAATTCGCCGTTCTGAAGAGCGAGATCGTTTCCTCCGCCTTCCACGCCGGAAAAATCCGCCGCAGACGAGCGCAACCGTCTGGGCAGAAAGCGCATGTAGTGGTCGATCTGCTCTCTGCGCTGCTGCGAGTTCCGTTCATATCCGCGCACGATCTCGGGATTGACGACTCGACGGGACAACGTCTGCAGCGGACAGCTCTGCATATCGGCCGTCCACTGGTCGACCTCCTTGCGGAGTCTGAGGTCGGCGTAGAGAAACCGTCCTCCCGTCCTTAGGACGCGAGCAACCTCAGCGAGAAATCGGGCGAAATCGGGGTAGGAATGCGAAGCCTCGAGGTTGATCACCACATCGAACGAACCGTCGGGGAACGGAAGGTCCTGGGCGTCGCCCTGCACGAATCGCATTCCGGGCAGGTTATGGCGCTGGCGACAGAAGGTGACGCCGGCGGGATTCAGGTCTAGGCCGACGTAGGACTTTGGTTTGAAGGTGCGCATGAGGTACGAGGCCCCGCCACCGTGCCCAGAACTGACCTCCAGAATATCTTTGCCCGCGAGATGCTCGTCGACGGCGAGGCGGTGATAAAACTGGATGGGGTATCGGTTCGGCTCATCAGCTTCGTCGAGGAGCACTCCCATCGCGGGGTCTTCCTCGTAACCCGGTCCAAGAAACAGGTACTCCATCCCGCCGAGCTTTCCGCTCATAACCCGAGTCATCATCGGATACCCGTATTTTGCGTACAGCCGCTCGAATGTTGGGTGATAGCCGATTCGCTGGATGAGCTTCATGCGCTCAATTCTATCGGTGCGGGCCAATGTGATCATGTTCGATCCCCGCGTCAGAGGTTTGTGACTCCGGCTGCGATGAAGAACGTGCCCAGCACGGCAAGCATGACGGCGAAGTCTCGCCGACTGCGAGATCGAATCCAGCGCTGGAACGCTTGCACCTTGTCAATGGTTCTGCTGGGGGCGATGCTGTAGCTCAGTAAGGGAAGGACCGTGGCGGAGTTCCCGACGGTGAGGAATAACAAGAGCACGCCGATCTGGGTTAGCGCCGGGGCTCCTGAGGCTGCGATTAGCACCAGCACGGCAACAAAGTCGATGGATGGCAACGAACACGCCATGCCCAGGACCACCAGCACCCAAGGTGGGCTCTCGCTGGTAACGCGCGCGGAGTGGGTTAAGAGCTTTGTCAGAAGCCCGACCTTGTCGAGGTCGAGCTCGTTCTGCTGAGCATCGGCGGGAACCCCGGATGTCGACGACCGCCGGCTGCGAGTCGGAAGTTTGATATTCGCCGCGATGAGAGCCGCAAGAACCAGGGCCGCAAACCCGATCCCGATCTGAACCTTTGCTGCCCCGAAGTCGCTGCTACCTAGCAATGCTCGATGGAAGATGAAGAGCACGAGAAGCCCCACGATCAGGCCCATCGTGTAGATCCCGGATAAGAATGCCGACAAGCGGCGCATCGGATTTGGTCCGGAGAGAATAAGCGCGGTCATGCCTGCGCGCGTTGGTTCGAAATTAAGTGCGACGGCCAGCATCAACGCGCTCGTCAGCATGGCGGAAACTCTACTGGCCATGCTCGCCCTCGCCGTTCCGCGGCTGTGGCTACCGGGTCTTTGTGGCCCAGCTATCGAGATAGCCTGCAGGCGTGGTCGACCGCTGGGTGCTGCATTTCGACATGGATGCGTTCTTCGCCTCCGTCGAGCAGCTAACCCGGCCGACCCTGCGGGGCCGGCCGGTCCTGGTCGGTGGCCGGGGTGGTCGAGGGGTGGTGGCCGGGGCCAGCTACGAGGCCCGGGCTTTCGGGGCACGCTCGGCGATGCCCGTGCATCAGGCACGCCGGCTGATCGGGGCGGCGGCGGTGGTGTTGCCGCCGCGCGGAGTGGTCTACGGGGTGGCCAGCCGCCGGGTGATGGACACCGTCCGGGCGGTCGTACCAGTACTCGAGCAGTTGTCGTTCGACGAGGCCTTCGGTGAACCCGCGGAACTGGTCGGCGCAACGGAGCAGCAGGTGCAGCGGTTCTGTGCCGAACTGCGGCTACTGGTCTGGGAGGGGACCGGTCTGGTGGCATCCGTCGGTGCGGGTTCGGGCAAGCAGATTGCCAAGATCGCCTCCGGACTGGCCAAACCCGATGGCGTAGCTGTCATTCCGCGCGGCGACGAGCTCCGCCTGCTGCAGGGGCTAGCGGTCCGTCGGCTGTGGGGTGTCGGACCGGTGGCCGAGGAGAAGCTGCACCGGCTCGGCATCGAGACCGTCGGCCGGTTCGCGTCGCTCACCGAAGCCGAGGCCGCCGACGTCCTGGGTGCCGCGGCGGGGCCGGCGCTGCACCGGCTGGCCCGCGGCATCGACAACCGGCCGGTGGCCGAGCGGGCCGAGGCCAAACAAATCAGTGCGGAGTCCACCTTCGAGACCGACCTCACCACCCTGGAACAGCTGCGCGAGGTGGTCGGCCCGATTGCCGAGCACGCCCACCGGCGGCTGGCCCGCGACGGGCGAGGTGCCCGCACGGTGACGCTCAAGCTCAAGAAAACCGACATGTCGACGCTGAGCCGATCGGCGACCTTGCCCTACGCCACCGGCGATGCGACCACATTGACGGTCACCGCCCGCCGGCTGCTGCTTGATCCCCGGGAGGTGGGTCCGATTCGGCTCATCGGCGTCGGGTTTTCTGGTCTCAGCGATGTCCGGCAGGAGTCGCTGTTCCCCGAGTTGGACCAGCAGGAGTTGGACCAGCAGAAGTCCCAGGTGTTGACCGATGCTCCGATGCCGGAACCGGCAGTGGAATCGGCCGGCTGGCAGGTCGGTGATGACGTCTCCCACCCCGGATACGGTCACGGCTGGGTGCAGGGCGCGGGTCACGGCGTTGTCAGCGTCCGGTTCGAGACCCGCGCCAGCGGACCGGGCGTGATGCGAACATTCGCTATCGACACCGCCGAGTTGACCGATGCGGATCCCGTCGACAGTCTCGACTGGTCACCCCCAGCGGGCTATGACCTTGTCGAGGGGTAGGCCTGCGCCCAGTGCGGCCATCATCAGAACTCGGGCCTGACTCGCCCGCAGTCGCGGCACCAGGACGGCGCCGGCCTCCAGGAGGTCGTGTCCGGGGCCGTAGGCGGCCCGGGCGCCGTCGTTGGGAACCCTAGTGGTGACCGCAACGCCGACACCCCGCCGACAGGCCCGGGCAACCGCCCCGACCACCGCCGTCCCCGCGTTGCCGTTCCCCATCGCTTCGATGACAAGACCGCGGGCACCCGCGGCGATGAATGCGTCGACCGCAGTGCCGTCTGCTCCCGGATAGGCGGCCGCGATATCCACCCTGGGGGCCGAATCGACCCGGCCCAGGTAGGGCCGCTGCTTGGCGGTATCGACGGTGAAGACGCCGCCAACCACTGTCCCGACCGGATTCCCGCCGAAGACCGCGGGACCGCCGAGCTTGGTGGTACCCCGTAGATCCAGCACCGCCCCGGCGAAGCTCAGCAGAACTCCCAGTCCACGGGCCCGCGGACTGGCCGCCACGGCCAGTGCGTCGCGCAGATTGGCCGGTCCGTCGGCCTCCGGGTCGTCGGCGCCCCGGGCCGCCCCGGTCAGCACCACCGGGACCTCGCCGCCGTAGCCGAGCTCCAGCCACAACCCCGTCTCCTCCATGGAGTCCGTCCCGTGCGTGACCACCACCCCGTCCGCGCCGTCGGTAATCGCCTCGTTCAGGGCCGACCCGATGCGCAGCCAGTCGGTTGGGGTGAGCTCGGAGCTGTCCACGTTCATCAGGTCGACCACCGAGACCTCGATACCGGCTCCGATACCGTCGCCAAGGCCGGCGACCAGTTCGGCCCCGCTGCGCACCGGCCGAAGCACCCCCTCGGGGTCGGCGCTCGTTGCGATCGTGCCGCCGGTGGTGATGACGATCAGGCGTGGCATGCGGCCCATCATTGCACTAGGGAATGATAGGGGCGTGACCGACGAACCCGTGGCTGCCGCGGAGACCCCGCGGCTGCGGCTGCGGCTATTGCTGTCGGTCGCCGCCGTGGTGCTCGTATTTGACGTCGTCACCAAGGTTCTGGCCGTCGAACTGCTGACGCCGGGCCAACCGGTGTCGATCATCGGCGACACCGTCACCTGGACATTGGTCCGCAACTCGGGTGCGGCCTTCTCGATGGCAACCGGCTACACCTGGGTGCTGACCCTGGTCGCGATGGCGGTGGTGGTGGGCATCGTCTGGATGGGCCGGCGGCTGGTGTCGCCATGGTGGGCGGTCGGGCTTGGCATGATTCTCGGCGGCGCCCTGGGAAACCTAGTCGATCGGTTCTTTCGGTCGCCCGGGCCGTTGCGCGGTCACGTCGTCGACTTCATGTCCATCGGGTGGTGGCCGGTGTTCAACGTCGCCGACCCCGCGGTGGTGGGTGGCGCGATCCTGCTCGTGGTGCTCTCGGTTTTTGGCTACGAATTCGATGGTTCCGGCCGGCGCAACGTCGATACCGAGTCGGCCTGATGACCGAACGATCGATGCCCGTCCCGGAGGGCCTGGCCGGTATGCGGGTCGACGCCGGTCTGGCGCGATTGCTCGGCCTGTCCCGGA
>JAQCHM010000264.1 GCA_027730885.1 Actinomycetota bacterium
CCATGCGTCCTCCGCGCGGCTGTTGTGCATCCTGCCGCCCGTCAACGCGCCGAACAAAGAGGTCTGACGTCTCGAGCAGGCCTCAGGTCGCGGTGAGGACGTAAGGCTGTCGCCACAGCCACGCCGCCAGAGCGGTGATGCCCAGCGTCATGCTTCCCGTGAGCGCAGTGGCCACCCCGACCCGCTCGGCTACCTCGCCCAGCACCGCCATGCCGAGGGGAAGCGCACCGATGGCCATCGACAGCAGGCCGAGCGCCCGGCCACGAAGTTCGGGCGGGGCTGCGCCGGCCACCAGCGCGCTCTGCATGGCGCCGAAGCAGCCGCTGCCGACGCCCGAGGCGATGATGGCGAGCAGCGCAATCGGGTAGGCGGTTGCTCGTGCGAACGGGATCACGATGAGCATCGCGACGAATACGCCACCGACGTACACCAGTCCGCGCCTGTGTGGCCGAAGCTGAGCGATCACCAACGAGCCGACCATCATGCCGATGCCGGTGCCGGCCGCCAGCAGCCCTGTTTGTCGGGGAGAGGCGTCGAGCGCCCGAGCTATGACCGGGATGATGGGGAAGTAGGCGAACAGGAAGAAGTTGGCGATCGCGGTGACCCCGAGGATGCTGATGATTGCGGGGTTCCTCCGAAGCTGTCGGACTCCTTCGCTCAGGTCTCGGATCGGTGACACGCGAGTGGTCGAACTGGTCGGTCGTGCCGCCGGGGCGCTTGGTTGTTCGACCCCCAGTAGGCACACGAAGGCCACCGCGATGAACCCGGCAATGACGAAGTACGAGGCTCCGATGCCGACCGCCTGGAGCGCCGACCCACCGACGAGTGCGCCGATGACCATCCCGGTCGACGCGCTCAGCGCCTCCATGGCCATGGCGTTGTCGGTGCGAGCCTGGCCGACGAGGTCGAAGATCAGTGCCCTCCGGCTGGTCATGTCGGTGACCCAGCCGATGCCGACGAGGAACAGGTAGACGTAGATCATCCAGACTCGGATCTGGCCCGCGCGCACCAGCACACCGATGAGGATCGTGAGCGGGAAGAGCAGCGAGAGTTGAACCCGCACGGTCCGCAGGCGGTCCAGTCGATCCGAGACCACCCCACCGATGATGCCACCGACGAGGAGGGGGATGTAGAGCACGGTGCCGGCGAGTTGGACCATCCGGGGCGACTCGGTCAGGTCGGCAATCAGGTAGGTCCCCAGGAACGACACGCCCCACCGGCAGAGGTGCCAGATCAGACCGCTCAGCCAGACTGGTGCAAACCCCCGGACCCCGAACGCGGCGAAAGGTGAGGTGCTTCTGGCCGAAATCACGCCGGCATCGGCAGCACGGGCGTCTGGAGCGAGTCGACGACGATGGCGTCCCCGACCGCCAGCGAGTGCCCGACGGGCCCGATCGTGCACCCGACGCCGAACAGACCGTTCCCCTCGACGATACGACGGAACTTCTCGGGGACCGTCGGGGCCGCGGCGCACCAACGGTGTTGCCGCAGGACCTTCGCCGGCTCCGAGCCGCGAATCGGATCGAGGCCCTGGGGATCCTGGTCGATCTGGGGAACGGCGCAGCGCGGCCAGGGGAGATGCTGCACCAACTCGGCCCCACCGACCCGGAACGCGCGCCACGTGTCCTCGGCCCACGCGTGATCGGTGTCGACGATGAGGTTGGGTCGGAACCGTTCCATGCCGAACGGCTCGGTGGCCC
Organism: Actinomycetota bacterium; assembly: GCA_027730885.1. GTDB lineage: Bacteria > Actinomycetota > Acidimicrobiia > Acidimicrobiales > SZUA-35 > JAHECQ01. The sequence goes on from JAQCHM010000264.1 coordinate 1,701, forward strand.
GCTGCTGCAACCATTCGAGCGAGGCGGTGCCGGCAACCAGCACGGGACAGGCATCGGCGAAGGACATCGGCTGCTTCCACACGTCGAAGTCGCCCGGAAGCGGGCGCCAGTTCTGGGGGAGAACCCCGACGAGACGGGCCGGTTCGCCGAGGAGATCGGTGAACCAGGCGGCGACCTCCGCCCCCGCATCTCTTGCCTCGACCGCGACGCCGAACAACGTCTTCGCCGCGACGACGGACTGCTCGACCGAAGGGGGGGCCACGTCGACGAATCCCTTGCCGGGAGCCGAGACGCGTAGCCCGCCTTGAAGTGCCTCGGGTTGGACTGCGGCGAGCACCGCGTGTTGACGTTGCGTGAGCGGAGTACCTTCGGCGCCGATCACCTGCCATACCCGGTCGCCTTCGAGTCCGTGGGCTCCGATGACCGCGCGGTCCACCTCGACTCGATGGCAGGATTTGATGGGGTGGAGGTGGAGCCCGACGAGCGTGCCCGTGAGAGTGGCCGAGGTCATCGCCGAAGACTAGCGAGGGTCGCAGCGAGGCGCTTCTCGGCGATGAGTCCGACCTCGAGGGGCAGGTCACCCGCAACGCGCAGCGCTCGTCGGGTCGCAGCCACCGTCTTGGCATCGAGCGACGCGAACCAGCGAGCCAGTTCGAAGGCGCGGGCGTCGGCGTCGTCGGAGACGAACGAAACGACGCCCCGCGCCAGCGCTTCGGCCGCGTCGATCGTGATGGCGGAGGCGACGAGCGGCAACGCGGCGTGTGGCCCGATGGCCCGAGTCAGACTCTGGGTACCACCGGCCGCAGGGAGCATGCCCAACTTGGTCTCGGGGAGTCCGAGCTGGGTGGTCGGCTCGGCGACCCGAAGGTCGCACAGCATGGCAATCTCCATGCCACTCCCGACCGCCACGCCGCGAAGCGCTGCGATGGTCGGAACCGGGCAGTCCCAGAGCGGACCCCAGGGGTCGCGGTCCCAGCGGATGCGTCGGGCTTCGAAGATCGATGGCGCGCTTCCGAACTCGCGGAGATCGGCCCCGGCGCTGAAGTGCCTTCCGGTGCTACGCAGGATCATGGCCCGCACGTCCGGGACGTCGCGCACGGCGTGGATCGCTTCGATGAGCCCGTCGCGCATCTCCAGGTCGAAGATGTTGAGCGGGGGCGAGTCGAGTGAGACAACCGCGACAAGTGAGTCGGCGACGAACTCGAGATGCACCGTCATCGCGCGGTCCCCGTCATCGCCAGGCCGGACCGCGCGGTTTCGGCCGCGACCAACTGCCCCGAGAGGGAGAGGGGCACCTCACACGAGACACCGGACAGCACGGCGCCGACCGCGAGGTAGCCGGTGAGGGGGTCGGGGTAGGCGACCGACGTCGCCTGCGCCACCCCTCCGGCCAGACCAAGGCCCGACACTGCGTGGATTCCGGATCCGTAGGCCAGCCAGTCGGACTCGAAGACTCCCGTCGCGAACCCGACGATCGCCACGGTCCGAAGCCGTGGGTTCCGTTGGCGAAGGTCGTCGCCGCCCAGGCCGAGGTTGGGGAGCACCCGTCGGGAGAACGAGCTGATCAGCACGTCCGCCCATAGGAGGAGGTCGTCGAACTGGCTGCGGTCGGGCCCGTAGCGCAGGTCGAGCGAGATGATCTCCTTGTTCCGATTGAGCGCGGTGTAGAGGTTCGGCCGCTCCCCGAACCCGTCGGGCCGGCAATCGGGATCGATCTTGACGACTTCGGCACCGTGGTCGGCAAGCAGCGCGGTGGCGAAGGGTCCGGCCCAGAGGGACGTCAAATCGAGCACACGAAGGCGCTCGGGCTCGACGGGGTGGTCGGGGCGGGCCGGCAGGGTTGGAGTTCGGTTCACCGGGGCGATGGCATCGAACCGGCGGTACGGCAGCACGGGAAGCCGCCACTGCTGGGCCGCGGCCGCGAACTCCTCGGGGTCGGCGTCAGGGAGCGCCGCTCGCAGCCGGTCGAGCGTGTCGAGGTCGTCGTCGGTGACGTCGGCCTGCACCCAGCCGCCTCGCACCCGCTGGGGAGCCATCGGTCCGGGCCAGTCCGGTTCGAGTCGGAGCGGGAGCAGCAGCTCGTCGAGCACCAGAGCCGTGTCGACGGGATCGTCGATGTCGGCTGGTGTCGCGAGCCCCTGACCCATTGCATGCATCGCGCGAGTCCGGAGCTTCTTGGCCACCGGGATCGCCGCAGCGGGAACGCCCGGCGGTAGGTGATGCGGCGAGCGCTCGGCGTCAGCGTCCACTGAAGTCAGGAGGTCGTTTGTCGAAGAACGCACGCAACCCCTCGGCCCGGTCCTCGGTGGCCGCGAGCTGGTGGTTGAGGTCGCCTTCGAGACGGAGTCCGTCTCGGAGGGGGAGTTCGCTGCCGCGGTGTACGGCTTCCTTGGCGAACTCGAGGGCCAAGGGTCCGAGACCGGCGAGGAGGATCGCCATGTCCGCCGCGGCCTGTTCGGGGTCGTCGACGACGTCGAAGACCAGCCCGAGATGCTTGGCCGAAAGGGCGTCGAGCGACTGACCCGTGAGCAGCATGGCCGTCGCGGTTGCCGGGCGGACCGCCCGGGGAAGACGTTGCGTGCCACCCCACGACGGCAGTCGGCCGGCGGCGATGTCGGGAAACGCGAAGGTTGCGTCTGGACTGCAGAACCGGATGTCGGCGCACAGGACGAGCTCCAGGCCGACGCTCACGCACTCGCCCCGAACGGCCACGACCAGTGGAGGCCGGAGTGCGGCCAACGCGGCCGCGGGATCGACCTGGCGAACATCCAGGTCGGTACCAGGGCCACTGCAGAACGGCGACGTCCGAGCGGTGAGCACCACCACTCGGACGTCTCGTGCTTCGTGCAGGTTGTCGGCGGCATCGGCCAGTGCTCTTGCTGCAAGGTGGCTGAGATCGCCGCCTGGAAGCTCGAGTTGGGCACTGTTTCCGATACTGCCCGTCATCGGAATCTCAGTCGGCGGACTTGGTCTTCTTGGGCTCCTGGAGGGCCATCTCGGCGCCGTTGCACATGAGCGTCGCTGCGCCCGGCTTGGTCACCAGCACCTGGATGCCGGTCGCTTCGTCTTCGTAGCGCTTCCCGACCTTCAGCCCTTCCCCGCCTCCGGTTGCGGAGATGTCGCCATCGCCTCCCTTGGTCACGATGATCGCAACCCCGAACTCTTCGAACTCAACCTTTTCACCGGCCTTGGTTGCCACTTGGGCGCCCCTTTCGTGCATCGTCATCCCAGGCGTCGTTGGTTCGACCCTGTGTGGTCGGTGAATGTACCCGATGAGGGCTCATGTTGACAGCAGACCGCACAGTGGGCAGGCTCCAGCCGTGGCATCATCGACTGCTCGGGCCCTGGATGGATATCGGATCTGCGATTTCACCGGCCAGCTCGCCGGAGCGGGCGCCACCCGATGGCTGGCTTCTTTCGGAGCC
>JAQCHM010000265.1 GCA_027730885.1 Actinomycetota bacterium
TACTGGGTGGATCGCCCGACCGGTCGCGGCCCGGGCATGTTCCTGACCGTCGACGGGACGCGCGGCGCGGACGCCGGCCGGATTGCCGAACCGGGGGAGCACACCGACGAGATATTCGACACGATCGGCGAGCGTCGAACGAGGAGCGATCTGAGGAGAGTGGTCGCCGCGGGATCGATACCCGGAGGGCTGCCGTTCGCCGGCCTGCGGGTCGCCGATTTCAGTTGGATCGGGGTCGGCCCCATTACGGCGAAGTGCCTGGCCGATCACGGAGCCACCGTGGTCCGGGTCGAGTCGGTCAATCGCATTGACGGGCTGCGGGTGCAACCACCCTTCAAGGATGGCGTGTTCGGCGTCAACCGCTCCAACTTCTTCGGTGCCTTCAACACCTCCAAGATGGGTTTGTCACTCGATCTCAAGACCGACGGGGGTATTGCCGCTGCCCGACGCCTGGTCGAATGGGCCGACGTGGTCATCGACAGCTTCACGCCCGGAGTGATGGCCGGGCTTGGGCTCGGGCCCGACGACATCCGACAGGTCAATCCCAGGGCAATCACCGTGACCACTTCGTTGTTGGGGTCGGGCGGGCCACGTTCGGCAATGGCCGGCTACGGCTATCACGCGGCGGCCCTCGCCGGTTTCTTCAACCTCGTCGGCTATCCCGATGGCCCTCCGGAAGGACCCTGGCTCGCGTACACCGACACCATCGCGCCGCGCTTCATCACCCCGACCATCCTGGCGGCGCTCGATCGTCGCGCCCGCACCGGCAGCGGTTGCCACATCGAGGCCGCCCAGCTCGAGATTGCGCTTCAGCTTCTGGCGCCGGAGCTGCTCGCCTTCGCCGATCACGGTGCTGTAGCCATGAGGGCGGGCAGCCGGGATGCACGCTTCGCCCCCCAGGGGGTCTATCCGTGCGAGGGGCATGACTGCTGGGCAGCGATCACCGTCAGCGACGACGCCGAATGGCACCGGTTCTGTCACGTGCTCGGGCGAACCGATTGGGCCGGTGACCCCGGTCTCGGCAGCCTCGCCGGTCGTCAGGAACGACACGACGAGATCGATGCCGGAATTGCTGCCTGGACGAGCCGGCGTTCGGAGGCGGAGGTCGAGGCGGCCCTGGCCGAGGTCGGAGTGCCCGCAGCAAAGGTGCAACGAAGCAGCGATCTCGCCGCCGATCCTCAGTACCAGCACCGTGGGTTCTATCGATCCCTGCCTCACAGCGAGCTCGGGCTGATTCCCTACGCCGGGCATCAGTATCGGATCTCGGGGTACCCCCTGTCGGGGCGCGACGACGCGAACCAAGGCTCGCCCAACGGACCTCGCTCGGGCGCTCCCCTGCTGGGTGAACACACCTTCCAGGTGCTCACCGACCTCCTCGGTTTCGAGATGGACGAGGTGGCCGAGATCGCAAGCTCGGGAGCGCTCGAGTAGCCGGACGGTCAGCACAACCGTTCGAGAACCTCCTTGGTGTGTTGACCGACCAGCGGGGCCGGCCACCGGACTGTGGTGGGCGAGTTGACCGCTGTCCATGCGGGGCCCGTGTGGGTCTGAACGCCGACCGCTTCGTGGGGCAAGCGAACGAAGAACCCACGTTGCTCCAGGTGCGGGTCAGCCAACAGATCGCGGGGACTCATCGAAGGGAAGGCCGCGACGCCGACCTGCTGCAGGTCAGCGGTGATCTGCCATGGATCGCGGTTCATGGTCCAGGCCGTGATCAGGCCGTCCAGCTCGTGCTCGTGTTGCTTGCGGTCGACCTGCCTCGCGAAACGCCGATCGGCTCCGAGTTGGGTGCCGTCGGCTGCATCGATCGTGGAAGCCAACGCGGCCCACTGATCGTCGTCGGCACAGGCGATGGAGACCCACTCGTCTTCGCCGGCACATCGGTAGCAGTTGTGGGGGGCCATGACCGGGTCATGGTTGCCCTGACGTTCCGGTTGTCCTCCGGTGAGCTGGTAGTGCATCCACCCCTCGGACGCGCAGGAGGCCGTTGCTTCCCACAGGGCGACGTCGATGTAGCAGCCCTCACCTGTCCTCGCCCGTCCGACCAGTCCTGCGGTGACTGCGAACGCGGCGCAGATCCCCGACACAGGGTCACCGATGGCCAGGCCGAGCTCTCGCGGCTCGCCACCCGAGTAGCCGGTGAGTGCCGTGATCCCCGACAAGGGGCCCGTTGTCGGTCCATAGCCCATGTAGGTGGCCAGGGGTCCTTCGCTGCCATATCCGGAGATCGAAGCGACGATCAGGTCGGGCTTGATCGCCTTCAGCACGTCGTAGCCCAGCCCTAGCTTCTCCATCACGCCTGTGGCGAAGTTCTCGACCAGAACGTCGCACTGCTCGACCAACCGTTTGATCACCGCGATGGCGTCGGGATCGGCGAGATCGAGTTCGACGCTCTGTTTCCCCTGTTCCCACTGGTTGAAATAGGCGGAGGTGTTGAGGCTCGGCTCGACACCGGAGGGGTGCAACGGCAAGCGTCGGCCGAGGCCGGGCCGCGAACCGGACTCGATCTTGATGACCTCTGCGCCCAGGAAACCCAGGTGAAGGGTGGCGTACGGTCCAGCCCAGACCCAGGTCATATCGAGTACCCGGACGCCTTCGAGCAGGCGAGCGCCGGTCATCGTCTCGGCACCGAGCCGAAGGAGGCTGCGTCCCGCGTCGAACCGGGGAACGTTCTCGGGATCGAGGACCGGCGCCGGCCCGATAGGCGGGTGACCGGCGCTGGCGGTCCACCGGAACGGATGGCCGAGATGGGTGACCGTGCCGGCTACCGGGTGGGAGACCTGGTGGAAGAAGCCCCGGTGCTGCAGGTGGGTTTGGCCTTCGAGGTCGGCCATGGAGAAGACCGGGGCGAAACAGATGCGCCGAGCCTGGCCCTCGTGCCAGAGGTATTCGACCGAGTGCTGCTCGGTCCACTGCTCGATGTACAGGCAGAGCAGATCCTCGTTGTCGTGCCGGTCGGCGTTGGTGTCGAAGATGCCAAGATCCACCCATTCGGGATGCCCCATGAAGGCGACGAGGCGTTCCCATTGGTCCTGTTCGACGGTGACCAGGAAGATCAGACCATCGGAACAACGGAAGATCCTCCATGGGTTCAATAGACGCGAACCGAGTCGGCTCGGGTTCTCACCCATGTAGCTGGCAGCGATGAGCGCGGCCTCGAGCATGCCGGCGGTGTGGGCCATCGAACTGAAGTCGATCAGTTCGCCGATACCCGTTCGTTCGGATTTGTCGAACGCCGCCAGTGCAACCATGGCTGCTGCGAACCCGGCGTGGTAGTCGGTCTGATGGCCGAAGACCTTCAACGGCGGCTGGTCGTCCTCATCGGACGCCCCCGGCGTCTGGTACGCCCAGCCACCTGCGTGGCTCACCGTCAGTTCGACTGCCGTGTACTGCGAGTAAAGACCGCTCCGCCCGAAGGGTGTGATGGAGCAGATGACCATTTCCGGGCGATTGCGAATGAGGGCATCGAGGTCGACGCCGAGTTCCTCGAGCGCCCGACCGTCGAGGTTGGTCACGACGATGTCTGCCTCGTCGATCAGTGGTTGGAGGCGGTCCGAACGGTGGGACGCGTCACGGGAATCGACCACCACCGACCGCTTGTTGGTGTTGAGCGCGAGGAACATGCCACTTGCGTCGGGGTCAGGGTTCGTGGCGAACGGCCCACGTCTGCGGGCTTGGTCCCCATGGGGCGGCTCGACCTTGATCACGTCGGCGCCCAGATCGGCCAACAAACGACCGGCGAAGGGAGCCGACGCCAGGTCGCCCAACTCGAGCACGCGAACACCGGCGAGCGGGCCGGCGATGGGGGAGGGGTTCATCCAGGAATCCTGTCGAGTCGGGCGGCTGCGCCTTCTGGCCGGTCCGGCCGGAGGATATCGGTCGATCCCGCCTGGTCGAAGAGGTGGGGGGCCAGTTAGCGTGCTCGACCGTGACGCAGCTTTCCCCCGATCCTGGTCCCTTCGTGCCCGACGATCTACCGCCCCACGCCATTGCGCTGGCTGAAGCCGTGAATCGACTGGGCAGCGCGCTGATCGCTCGCGACGTCGACCCCGATCGAGCCGCAGAGATGGCCGCAGGTTTCGACGCGCAGACCGAGGAGTTGCTGCTGCTTCCGCAACGTCGGAAGGCCGACGACGTCGGCCGGCGCAATCGGGTGAGCGTCTTTGTCGAGACTGGGGAGTGGCCTGGCCCTCCGCCGCAGGGCGCGCAGGTCGAGTTCGATCCGGGATCCTTCGTCGGGGGCGAGTTGAACCCCCTCTCCATGGGCGTCCGCTACTACCGCGATGGAGACGAAGCCGTCGGGCACGTCACCCTTGGACGGGCGTTCGAAGGGCCCCCCGAGCGGGCGCACGGTGGCGCCGTCTGTGCCATCTTCGACGAGGTCCTGGGGTCGGTGTTCCGGGTCACAGGCACGCCGTCGGCATTCACCGGTGAACTTTCGGTTCGGTTCGAGAAGCCGGCGCCACTCGATGTGCCCCTCGAGTTTCGCGGGCGCCAGGTTCGGGCCGAGGGCCGCCGCCGGCACCTGGAGGGAGAAGCACACGGACCCGATGGAGTTTTCGCCCGAGCGACGGCCATCTTCATCGAGATGCGACTCGACCAGTTCGTCCTGCCCGCGCGGTAGCTGCTCGGCCGCTACTTGAGGCCGTCGCTCTCGATCCCGAACGCGACACCGGCCGAATGGGACGCGGCGATCTCGGCCATGGTGTGGAAGGTGACGCCCAGGTCGGAGACGTCGTCGAGGAAGGACTCGAGAGCGAGGAGGCGGTGCCCTCGCCCAATGACCTGGGGATGGAAGACGAGCGTCAGCACTCCTGCGGTGACCTCGCGGACCATCCAACGCACATCACCCATCCAGTTGGCGAACATGTCCTCGGGACGGGCGAGGCCCGGCATGATCATGCGCTTGAACGCCACGAACTCGAGGTAGGGGTAGTCGTCGTTGGTCCAGGACCACGGCAACTCGATCAATTGGGAGTCGGCTCCCCACTGGGCCGCGCCGTCCGCGGGAAGCTGGTCTCCGGAGCGGACCTGATAGGGCCGGTAGTCATGGCCCATCAGCGAGGAGTCGTAGACCAGCCCGTGCTCGATCAGAAGTTCGATGGACTGGGCCGTGAGG
>JAQCHM010000266.1 GCA_027730885.1 Actinomycetota bacterium
TGACCATGCCGTAGTAGTCGGCTTCGCCTCCGGTGGCGAAGCCTCCGTACTCCTCGGGGATCGACAGACCGAACACGCCCATGTCGGCCAGGCCGCTGATGATCTCCTCGGGGATGTCGGTGTTGTGGCGGTGGATGTGCTCGGCCTGCGGCGCAATGACCTCGGCGCCGAATCGGCGGAAGGTGTCCTGTGCGAGCTCGAACTCTTGATCGAGGTGGCGGGGCCCGTCCTTGAAGGCGAGAGCCGACAGCACCGCCGGGTCTCGCCACGCGCTCACGAACGAGCGGGCGTCGTCGAGGGCGCCGGGAGCTGCATTCCATTGGGTCTCCCGACCCCAGAGTTTGGCCCCGAGGTCGGCCACGGCGTCGGCGACGAAGATGCAGGTGAGCTGGCCTTCGAGCTCACCCTTGGCTCCGTAGTCGAGCATCGACCGGGCGGTCTCTACCGCGGCAGCAGCGTGGGCCAGGTCGTAGGCGAGGACCTGGTCGGCGTCGACCGAACTGGTTTCGGCCAGTTGGAGTGTGGCCTTGCGGATCACGCCGGCAGCAAGCTCGATGGCCGACGCAGCATCTTGGAGATCGGGAGTGGTCATCCCTGAATCGTAGGGGCCGACCGGCGATATCAACGACGTTTCCTGACCTGCGATCGTTGTTCTGCCGGATGGGCGCGTCGGTTATGACGCGCTCATCCGGCAGAACGAGTGGGGTTTCCCCTAGGGGGGTAGTGGGGGGTCACGGTAATGACGTGACGGGTGATGTGGATGTCGATGTGGATCATGCTGAGGGTCCGGTGAACGTTGCGGTTGGTGAGGGCAACCAGCAGTACGGTTTCGAGGACGAGTCCTACAAGGTTGAGGACAGCTACAACACGGTGACCCAGACCGAGCACACCGAGACCTACGAGGACAACGACAAGTGGGTCTCCGAGACCGAGATGGAAGTCGCTGAAGTCGACATCTGGGGAGACGACAACATGGTGGACGCCTGATCAGCGGCTGCATGACCCAGACACGAACGGGACCAGCACGCCGATGCCCGAGCCGCTTTGGCTGGGGCATCGGACGTTTTCGGATCACCAAGCCTGGAGGACGGTCGTCGGTCGTGGGTCGGCTCAGACCGTTACGGCCAACGTCCGGACCTCGTCGACGAAGCGGCCGACTTCGTCCTCGGTGTTGTAGTAGTGCACCGATGCCCGCACGACCTCGGGAACGCCACGCAACCCGAGGTCGAACTGAGCGGCCGAGGCCGTGCCGAACGAGGTGTTGATCCGACGTTGACGCAGGCTCGTCGTGACCTCGCTCGCCGGCATGCCACCGATGCTGAACGTGACGATGCCGCACCGCCGTTCACCTTGGTCGTGGACCTCGACGCCCGGTACCTCGACGAGCGCGGATCGAAGCGCGGCGGCGAGCCTCCCTACCCGGTGAGCGATCCTGTCGAGTCCGACGTCGAGGGCGTAGTCGATGGCCACACCGAGCCCGAGCTTTGCCGCGTAGCTGACCTCGAACAGCTCGAACCGACGCGCCGTGGGATCGAGTTGGTACTCCCACGGCGAAGTCCATTGGGCCGAGCGCCCGTCGATGAAGGGCGAGTGCCCCAACTCGGGCAGCACCGACGACCGGGCGAACAAGAGCCCGGTGCCTCGCGGGGCCCGAAGGAACTTGCGGCCGGTGATCGACAAGAAGTCGCAGCCGATCGCCTGGACGTCGAGCGGAAGCTGACCGGCGCTCTGGCAGGCGTCGAGCAGATACAACGCGCCGACGTTCTTGGCCAGCGCCCCCACCTCCTCCGCGGGGTTCACCAGTCCCGAACTCGTCGGAACGTGGGTAAGCGCCACCAGCTTCACCCGCTCGTCCAAGGCGGCCTCGAGCTCCTCGAGATCGATCTGGCCGCTCTTGTCGTCCGGGATCAGCTCGACCGACACGCCGCGATTGCGGGCCTGGATGAGCCCGAAGGCGTTGGAGATGTACTCGCTGTGACCGCAAAGGACTCGGTCTCCGGCCTGAAGGGGTAGGGCGCTGAAGGCCCGCCACCAGGCTTCTGAAGCGCTGACGGCGAAGGCGACCTCACGTTGCTCGCAGTTGAGTAGGTGCGCAGCGGATCGGTACAGCACTGCCTCGGCGTCGGCCGCAAGCGCGGCCGCCTCGTACCCTCCGACCTGAGCCTCGAGCTCCACGTGACCGATGACGGCGTCGACGACGGGTCGGGGCGATAGCGCCGCACCGGCGTTGTTGAAATGCAGGAGCAACTCGACCGCGGGTGTGTCGCGCCGGAACGAATCGAGTCTGTCGACCAAGGCGTCGGTGGGGGAGGGTTCGAACACGCGGACAACGCTAGACCCGACCCTTCAGGCGTCGACGCGAATTCGCCCGATCGAGGAAGGTCGGCTCGCTAAGGTGGCGCTCCATGGTCGAAGCCGGTCCGGTGCTCGAATGGTTCGAAGCCAACGCGCGCGATCTGCCCTGGCGTCGTACTCGAGACCCGTGGGCGATCTTGGTGTCCGAGCTCATGCTTCAGCAGACGCAGGTCAGTCGAGTCGTCGACCGTTTGCCCCGATTCCTCCGCCGATTTCCGGGCCCGCCCGTCTGCGCCGGCGCACCGCTCGCCGCCGTGATCGACGAGTGGTCCGGGCTCGGTTACAATCGTCGAGCGGTGAGCCTGCACCGGGCTGCGGCGTGCATGGTTGCCGAGCATGACGGCCGGGTGCCCGATGGGTTGGCCCAGCTTCTGGCCCTGCCGGGTGTTGGTCCGTACACCGCTCGGGCGGTTCGCGTGTTCGCGTTCGGACTCGACGATGCCGTCGTCGACACCAACGTGGCCCGGATCCTGGCGCGGACCCAGGGCCGGTCGCTGAAGCCGGCCGAGGCCCAACGGGCCGCCGACGCCATGGTGCCGGCGGGAAGTGGCTGGCATTGGAACCAGGCGCTGCTCGACGTCGGCGCGACCCTCTGTCGACCGGGAACCGAGCCCGATTGCGGGCGATGTCCGTGCAGGACTGCTTGCCAGTGGGCACTCGCCGGCTGCCCGAAACCAGATCCTGCCGTTGGATCGGCAGGAGTCTCGGGCGGTCAATCGACCTTCGTCGGCTCCGATCGGCAAGGCCGAGGTCGACTGGTGCGTACCTTGCGCGGCGGGCCGGTTGCGGTGTCGGACGCCTCCGCGGCGATGGGTTGGAGCGATGATCCCCGTCGGACCGAACGGGTCCTCGCGACCCTGATTGCCGATGGTCTCGTCGCGCTGGAGGACGGCGTGCTGGCCCTGCCTGCGTGACGACCTGGCACGATCACCGAATTTCCTGGTAGGAAGTTGCGATCGCGGTCACCCGTGAGGACCAAGAGGACCAAGAGGCAGCCCATGACCCGGCCCAAGAACACCAGTCGAGTGACCAAGACCCAGAAGCCTGTGGACGGGCAGCTCCGCGAGCGGAAGCACGGGGACCATTCGCACACCGGGCGTTGGTGTGAGAACCATCAACAGTGGGAACAGGTGAACTGATGGGCCGCCTCGCTCGCCGGTCGACGGCGGAGATGTCCGACGGGCAACGCGAGCTGTTCGCGCAGATGGCCGAGGGACGCAAGAACGTCTCCGACGGTCATATCGGCGGCCCGTTCGACGCCTGGGGCCTCAATCCTGGCATCGGACGGCGGTTGTTCCAGGCCGGGGGTGCGATTCGGTTCAAACCCAGCATCGATCGCCGCTACATCGAATTGGCGATTCTGGTGACGGGGGAGTTGTGGCAGGCCCAGTTCGAATGGTTCGCGCACGAACCGATGGCCCGCGACGCCGGTGTGCCCGAGAACGTGATCCAAGCCGTCAAGGTCGGCGCTGAGCCTACGTTCGATCATCCGGCTGACGAGATCTGTTGGCGGTTCTGTCGCACGCTGCACGTCGATCGACGAGTCGACCACCAGACCTACGCGGACGCGGTCGAGACCTTCGGCGAGGTGGGCGTGGCCGATCTCGTCAACACGTGCGGCTTTTACACGCTGGTCTCCATGACCCTCAACACCTTCGAGGTGGATCTGCCCGACGGCGCCGTGCTCCCGTTTCCCGCCCGCTGAGGGTTCTGGCCACCACAGCCAGGGAACGGCCCGACAGGCTGCCGCCTCCCACGAGATGTTGCCTTCCGCAGCGAACGACTTGGCGTACCGCTGATAGCCGGTGACGCCGACGCTGGTGCGTCGATGTCGTCGGTCTACGAGCCCCTCCGACCAAGGAGTGGTCTTGCTTGCGTCGTACGCGCCAGGCGAGTTGACAGCATCGCAACGCCCTCGCCTTCGAGATTGGACAGCGCTGAGCTACGCCCCGTGAGCGCGAGCAGTAAATCGATGGCGGGCCCGGACACCTCGGGTCCGTTGCCGTACTTCCACTTGAGGTCCGATGCGATCAGCCGGACGCCCGCATACCGGCGCGCGGGCGCGAACTGTTGATTCGACTTCCGGGTGACGCAGAAGGTCAGCGCGGGGTCGACGTGCTCGGATGCAACCGGAACGAGGATGCCGAGGGGGCGTGCGATGTCCTGGGTGTGGACCAGGATGTCGGTGAGCGGGGCAGCCATGCCCATGGTCGGAGGAACCCAGATGTTGGCCGCGTTTTCGAATAACAACGACACCAGCTCCGCGGGTGGCATGGACCCGATGGTGCGCGCGGTGCGATCGAGCCCTTTGGTAAAGCTGAGCGATCGGATCGAGGCGCCCAGCGTGCGCCAGCCCGATCGGAGCGACGGCGTGAGCAGATGGCCGACGACGGTACGAACCGACCAGCCGTCGCAGAGCGACGGCTGGTCCCATTGCTCGGGCTCGATCCGGGCCAGCAGATCGGCCAGTCGCTCCCGGTGCGCGACAATCAGTTCGTGCTGCTCCGCCTTGGTGGCAAAGGGAGCGGGGCCTTCTGACGTCGAACTCAGTTGCGGGCCGCGACCAGCTTGTCGATCAAGGCGTCAACCGCCTTGTCGGCGATGATGGCCATCTCTTCGTCGGTGCGGTCCTGAATAGGATGCTCGACGAACATACGCTCAGGGTGGAAGCCGAGGGCCACGCTCTGTTTCTGGGCGGCATCGACGAAGACGCCACTGGCGACGAAGACGCCCGGGACTCCGCGGCGCTCGAGATCG
>JAQCHM010000267.1 GCA_027730885.1 Actinomycetota bacterium
GTTCGGTCGATGGCGTCGTCGACGCGCCCGCAGCGTGGGGCGTGGTGGAGCCGGTGATGCCGAACGCTCGGCGAACGTCGTCGATGTCGACAGCGAGGAACGGTCTAGTGGACGAAGTTGTGGGCTCGCCCGACCCCGGGTCGAAGGAAGCCGGCGGAGAGGACGATGGGAGGACCGACGAGCCGAGGCTGCTCGGCGACGTGGTCTCCGGCACGGTGGTCTCCGGCACGGTGGTCTCCGGCACGATGGCCGTCGGGGTTGGGGCTGTGCTCGAGGGAACCGTGCTCTCTGGAGGCGTGCTTGTCGAGGCCGTCGTTTCGTGCTGTTGGGTGTCCGGGACAGTGGTGGTCGAGATGGGCGCGGCAACGAGCAACTCGGTCGGCACCGACTGCAGCCTTCGTCGCAGATCCATGGCGTTCTCGTAGGCCTGCTCACGGGCAGCGGTCTCGGCCTGGTCCAGTAGCCGGGCCTGGGTCAGCGTGAAGGTGCTCACGGCCACCAGCGTCGACATCAGCAACGCTCCGAGGGCATAGATGACGGTGACCCGAGCCCGGAGCCCCAGGCGCCGTCGACGTCCGAACACGATGGCTCCGGCTCAGACCTGCAACTTGTAGCCCAAGCCGCGCGATGTCACGACGTGGCGGGGGTTGGCGGGGTCTACCTCGACTTTGGTGCGAAGTCGGCGCACGTGGACATCGACCAGGCGACCGTCACCGAAGTAGTCGTAGCCCCACACCCGTTCCAACAGAATCTCGCGACTGAACACCTTGCCGGGTTGCGTGGCGAGCTCGACGAGCAGCTTGAATTCGGTCTTGGTGAGCTGCAATTCGTCGCCGTCCTTCCGGACCAGGCCTTCGTCGGGACTGATCTCGAGATTGCCGATGCGGATGCGGTCAACAGTGGCGTTGGCCTGAGCCCGCGACCGGCGGAGGAGGGCACGAATGCGGGCCGACAATTCCTTGGGAGCAAAGGGCTTGGTCAGGTAGTCGTCGGCCCCCGCCTCGAGGCCGGCGACGACATCGTGGGTGTCGTCTCGGGCGGTGACCATGATGACCGGCACGTCGCTGATGCGCCGGATCGATCGGCAGACCTCGAAGCCGTCGATACCGGGCAGCATGATGTCGATGAGGACGACGTCGGCCTGGCTCTGGCGGAACACCTCGAGCGCCGCCTCACCGGTGTCGGCCTCAGTGACGATCCAGCCTTCGTCCTCCAGCGCCAGTTTGACCGCCCGGCGGATTCGCTCGTCGTCCTCGACGGTCAGGATTTTCGTGCCCACGGTGACAATCGTGCCCCATCCTGCGGCGAGAAGTTGATCAAGGCTCGAATTTTCTGCCCTGCGGCCGAGGCTCGTGGTCAGGGTCGCTCGTCGGCGTCGGCCGATCGGAGGGCGGAACGAAGCGGTTCGAACACGTGAGGAGCCGCCGCGAGCAGGAACGTCGAGTCGCCCGGCCCGCCGCGCAGATCGCCGAGGACCGCCCCGGCCTCGGACGCGATGAGCCGGCCGGCCGCGTAGTCCCAGTAGTTCAGACCCTTCTCGTAGTAACCATCGACCCGCCCGCAGGCAACCGAGCAGAGGTCGAGCGCGGCCGAACCGAACCGTCGGATGTCCCGGATCTGGGGAAGGAGGGTGACGAGCACTTCCGCCTGTCCGCGTCGGCGATTGGCCGAGAAACCGAAACCGGTGGCGACCAGCGCCTGTGCGAGATGGGCGGTCGGATCCGTGGCGCGCGGGGAGGTGCACGCGACCGGCTCGCCGTTGCGGGTCGCGCCGCGCCCGGCGGCTGCTGCGAACAACACCTCTCCCGCCGGGTCGTAGACCGCTCCCACGATCACCGCGCCATCGACCTCGGCCGCGATGGACACGCTGTAGGACGGGATGCCGTAGACCAGGTTCGTCGTCCCGTCGATCGGGTCGATGATCCAACGGACGCGCGACGTCCCGGCGACCGAGGCACCTTCCTCGCCGAGCACCCCGTCGTCCGGTCGAGCGTCCGCCAGCCCGCCCACGATGGTCGCCTCGGCTACACGGTCGACCTCAGTGACCAGATCGATCGACGTCGACTTGGTCTCCACGACGAGGGTGTCGCCGACAACGAGACCGATCCCGAGTTCCTCTCGGCGCGTCTGGGCTGCGTCGCCCGCTCGGATCGCGAGGCGGCACGCCAGTTCGAGGAGGTCGTCCTGGTCGATGTTCACGCTCGCCGGGCCTCGGGATGCTCGACCGCCCGCCACTCGCCCATGGCCCGCAGGGTGAGGGCCGAGACGACGCCGACACCGGCGGCGCCGATGATGGCACCGACGAGTCCTCCGAGGGCTGGCCAGACGGACCCGGTGGACAACAGATCGGCGACTCCATACCCGATCAACCCCCCCAGGAGGCCGCCGACGAGCACTCCGACGAAGGCCAGCCAGCGTGCCGGTTCCGGTGGAGAGGCCGACAACGGCGTCGGCGCGATCAAGTTGTCGAAAGGAAGAACCGGATGATCAGTGGGTGTTCGACGCTCGAGCGCAGCGGACACTTCAGGCTCGGTTTGATCGGAAGTCATGGCCATTCCAGCCTAGGGTTCGGAGCATGACGGGCAGCACATCACCATCGGACCAGATCAAGCGTTGGAGCGTCGCGGGCGGTGTCGTGGTCGAGGGAGACCGCTGCCTCCTGGTGCAGAATCGGCGCAAGAACGGGGCCACGGACTGGAGTACGCCGGGCGGAGTGATCGATCACGGGGAATCGGTCCTGGGTGGTCTCGGGCGTGAAGTGCTCGAGGAGACCGGCATCGAGGTAGGGGAGTGGCACGGGCCGCTCTACCGGGTGGAGGTCGATGCTCCCGGCTTCGGGTTCCACATGGTTGCGGAGGCCCATCGAGCGCTGACGTTCTCCGGAGAGCTCTTGATCGATGACCCCGACGGGATCGTGATCGGCGCTGAGTTCGTGACCCTCGACCGGGCTTCCTCGTTGCTCGGTTCGGCTCCCGTCTGGGTGGCCGAACCGCTCCTGGCGCACCTGCGCGACGGGGTGACCGACGGCCGGCTCTTCGCCTATCGGCTGGACGGCTCGTCGCCCGTCGACCGAAAGGTGGTCCGCCTCCAGTGAGAAGAGTGGTCCGCCTCCAATGAACCGCATCCTCCACGTCGACATGAATGCGTTCTACGCGTCGGTGGAGGTCCGCGAACGTCCCGAGTTGATCGGACAGCCGGTGGTGGTCGGCGGCAGCGGCGATCGTGGCGTGGTGGCTGCGGCGAGCTACGAGGCCAGGGTCTACGGCATTCGCTCGGCCATGCCGGCCGGCCGGGCGCGCATGCTTTGTCCGCACGCGGTGTTCATCCCGGGCAACCACAGGCTCTACGGCGAGGTCAGCGCCCAGGTGATGGGCATCTTCCGAGACGTCACCCCCCTGGTCGAGCCCATCTCGCTCGATGAGGCGTTTCTCGACGTCACCGGAGCCGAACGCCTGCTCGGGTCGGCGCGCGACATCGCCTACGACTTACGCCGCCGGGTGCTGGACGAGCAACGGCTGCAGTGCTCGGTCGGGGTGGCCACCAGCAAACTGGTGGCCAAGCTGGCGTCCGAGGAGGCAAAACCCAAGGTGGTGGGGCGCACCATCCAGCCGGGTCACGGCGTCTTCGAGGTCGCTCCCGGAGACGAAGTCGGCTTCCTCCGTCCGTTGCCGGTACGGGCCATGTGGGGAGTGGGACCGAAAACGGGTGAACGACTGGCCCGCATCGGGATCACGACCGTCGGGGAGCTCGCCGACCTGCCTCTGCCTACCCTGATCTCGCTGGTCGGCTCGGCCAACGGACGTCATCTGCACGCGGTGGCGAACGCACGCGATGACCGACCCGTCGTCGCGGACCGCGAACTCAAGTCGGTCAGCCACGAGGAGACCTTCCAGCGTGACCTCGTCGACCGGCTCGACCTTGATCGCGAGTTGGTTCGCATGTCGGACTCCGTCGGGTCACGTCTCCGAGCCGCCGGGGTCAAAGGGAGAACGGTGACCATCAAGGTCCGCTTCCCGGATTTCCGCACGATCACTCGATCCATCACCCTCGATCACGCGACCGATGGCGGCGCCACCATCCGTAGAACGGCCGGAGCGCTTCTCGATGGCGTCGATCTCGGTGATGGCATTCGTCTCCTGGGCGTCGGTGTGACGGGTCTGGCCACCGAGGCGATCGAACAACTCTCCTTGATGGATCTGGTGGCCACGAACCCCGGCACATCGAATACCGGCATATCGAATACCGGCACGGCTGCCGGCGTCGGCTCTTCGCTCGGCGCCGGCCAGCCGCCGACCTCAGCGGTCGATGCAGCCATCGACGCTGCGGTCGATCAGATTCGGGAGCGTTTCGGCCGACGTTCCATCGGCCCAGCCACCCTGATCGACCGGGCCGAGCGCTGAAGGCCCCGGACATGGGCGGGCGGTGTTGTTCTCCGACCGTGCTGTTTCACCGACTGTGCTTTTGTCCGACCGCGTTGTTCTCGATGGCGAATCGCGCGACACTGCCAGGCAGGATGCAGCCGAAAGAGGTTTCAACCGCAAGGTGCGCGACCTTCCGGTGCCGAACCCGTGATGCCCGTTACCGACCGATTGGTTTGATCAACCATGCCGCTCTCTGAGAACGAGCAGAGGATTCTCGCCGAGATCGAGAAGCACCTCCATCAGTCCGATCCTCGACTCGCCCGCGAGGTCGGTCGACCATCGTTGCTCGTCGGCTCCTCCCTGAAAGCGGGGGCGTTCGCAGCACTCGGCGGATTGGCGCTGATCGTCGGGGCGTTGCAGATCCATTTCCTGTTGTCGTTCGTCGGCTTTCTCATCATGACCGCGGGCGCCCTGACCATCGAGCGGGTCTTGAGCGAGTCAGGCCTCGCCGATCGGCGCCGACGTACGCGTGGATTCGCCGACTCGCTCCGACTCGCCCGCCCGAGTTTCCGTCGACGCGACGACCGCTGATCCAGCCCGACCGCTCAGGTCGGGCTGAGTTCTCGACGGGTGGGTCGGACCAGGCGCCGTGGATCGAGTTCGGCTCGCCAGCGCAGACCCCAGCCGAGCCGCTGGTAGACGTGGCGGATCACAGCAGCAGCCGCCTCGTTCGCCGTAGCG
>JAQCHM010000268.1 GCA_027730885.1 Actinomycetota bacterium
TTCAAGACGGGGCTGCAGCCGGTGGAGATCGCGCGACGACTTCAGCGTGATGTCGATACGGGGCGCACCCTCGACGCACGTGGTCGTCCCATCGCCCCGAACAGTTTCCTGGTCCATCTTGCGCCCGCAGACTTCCAGCGATTCTCACAGATTCGCGACGCGCTCCGTCTCGAGTTCATCGGCGCCGCGCGCGAGCACGCCGAGGGTCGCGGGCTCGGATTCCTCGGTCGTGTCGGCGTCTCGTTGGTCGAGGACGATCAGCTGATCACCGGCCGATTCCGAGCCGAAGCAACATACAGCGAGGGTCAGGTGGCCGGGGCGACGCCGGCCTTCCTCGAGACCAGCGACGGGCGCAAAGTCGCCTTGGGCGCTCAGGTGGCCATCATCGGCCGCATACCGGAGAGCGCGGTCTATCTCGACGATGCCAATGTGTCGCGCCGGCACGCCGAGCTTCGTCCCGATGGGGACACCTTCGTCATCGTTGACCTCGGCTCGACCAATGGGACGCGGGTGAACGGCGTCGCGGTTCGAGAGCAGACGTTGGCCGACGGCGATGTCATCGCGGTCGGTCGACACACCCTGACGCTCCATCTCCTCTGACCACCTCTTCTCTGGCTACTCGCAGCTCGGGTCGGGCCCGACACGAGTTCGGGGCGTGCCCCGAGGTCGGCCCGGGGGGTCGCTACTCTTGCAGGCAGTGTCCGAACCGCTCCTCGCCGTGCTCAAGTGGTGCCTGCTTGCTCTGCTCTACCTCTTCTTCTTTCGCGTTCTCCAGGTGACATGGCACTTCTCCGGCGCGGCCAGCGGCACGGCGTCCGCCGACGTGAAGCGGACGGAAACCAGGTCGGTCGGACCCGGACGGGCAAAGGCTCCTGCAGCGGGTGGCAAGCAGTTCGCCGGCGACGTCCAGTCGGTCTGGTCCCTTCGGGTGCTCGAGCCGCCGTCGTTGGCCGGCCGGGCATTCGAGGTGAAGGGGTCCGCCACCCTGGGCCGTGCCGCGGGCTGCGAAATCACCCTCGATGACACCTTCGTCTCCCAGATGCACGCCAGGGTCTCGCTCACCGACGTCGGGGTCGTCCTCGAAGATCTCGGTTCGACCAACGGCACCTACCTCAATCGTCAACGAGTAACGTCGGCCACGGTGGTTCAGCCCGGTGACCAAATCCAGCTCGGCGGAATAGTGTTGGAGCTCCGATCATGAGGCTCGAAGGCGCGTCCGCATCACACGTCGGGCAAGCGCGGGACAACAACCAGGACCGAGCGCTGTACACCGGGACGCTCGGAGCGGTAGCCGACGGCATGGGCGGACATGTCGGAGGCGAGAAGGCGGCGGCCATGGCGATCGCTGAATTCAACGGCGTACGTGGGGTGTTGTCGGAGCAGCGACTGATCGACGTGGTCCAGGCGGCCAACCGCCGAATCTACGACGCGGCGCTCCAGCCTTTGCTTCGTGGCATGGGCACCACCATCGTGGTCGCCAGCTTCGACCCCGTCGAACAGGTCGTCACCATCGTCAACGTCGGCGACAGTCGGGGGTACCTGCTCCGTGAGGGCGACTTCCGCCAGGTGACCGTCGACCATTCCCTCGTCGAGGATCTCATCCGCGAGGGTCAGATCACCGAGGAGGAGGCTCGAGTCCACCCGCAGCGCAACATCGTGACCCGGGCGCTCGGCATCATGCCCGAGGTCGAGGTCGACGCCTTCGCCGTCCGAGTGCAGGCGGGCGATCGCCTCTTGCTGGCCAGCGACGGTCTGTCCAACGAGGTCGCTCCCGACGGCATCGCGTCGATTCTGGTGGAAACGACCTCGTCCGACGACGCTTGTCGCCAGTTGGTCGATGCCGCGCTTGCGGGGGGAGGTCGCGACAACGTCACCGTGGTCGTCCTCGACGTGGTCGAGGACGGTGCCGTCGTCGCCGACGCGAGTTCCGCCGCGACGTTGACCCCCGTCGGCGAGCACGCCGACAATTTCCTGGCCGACATTCCCCGACCGAGCAAGCGCCGGCTTCCCCTCCGCTCGGTGCTCATCCTGCTCGGGGTGGTCGTCGTCCTCGTCGGGGCATCTGCCGGCACGGCCTGGTACGCCCGCAGCGGGTACTTCGCTGATGAATTGGATGGTTCCGTTGCCATCTTCCGAGGGCGGCCGGGCGGCGTCCTGTGGTTCAAGCCGACTGAAGAGGAACTGACCGAGATCCGAGTGGACGAGCTCGATGGTGCATCGCGGACACGCCTCGAGCAACGGCCCGTCTGGTCGACGCTGTCCGATGCCCGTGACTTCGTAGACAATCTCGACACGTCCCGTCTCGAATCCACGGTCGTCACCGCAACCCCCGGGAACTGACCATGCGGCCTCGCACCGCCGAGCTCGGCCTGCTCGTCATGGCTTCGCTGATCACGGTGTCGGCATACGGATTGACCAGCCTCGGCCGTGCCGCTTCGCTGCCGGCCAACATCGTGCCGTTCCTCGGCATCGTGCTCGGTCTCCTGCTGGGCGGACATCTGGTGGTCCGCCAACTGGCTCCATTGGCGGATGGCTTGTTGCTGCCTCTGGCAGCCCTGCTCAATGGGTTGGGGTATGTGGTCATCGCTCGGCTCGATCCGGACCTCGCAGCCAGTCAGTCGGCCTGGACGTTCATCGGTCTCTGCGGCTTCGCGGTGACCTTGATCGCGGTCAAGGACGTCCGTCGGCTCGAGTCCTACCGGTACAGCCTTGCCCTCCTGGGCGTCGTCCTCCTCCTTCTTCCGCTTTTGCCTGGTCTCGGCGTCAACATCAACGGAGCTCGCATCTGGCTGCGTGTCGGGCCGTTCAGTATCCAACCGGGTGAGTTCGCGAAGGTGGTGTTGGCTGCCTTTCTCGCCGGGTACCTGGTCGACAAGCGGGAGCTCCTGATGTTGAGCAATCGTCGGGTCGGCCCGCTGCATCTGCCGGACTTCAAATACTTCGGTCCCCTGCTTCTTGCCTGGGGCGTCGCGCTGGTCGTGATAGTCGCCGAACGCGACCTCGGCTCCTCGCTCCTCTTCTTCGCTCTGTTTGTCGTGATGCTCTACCTCTCGACGGGCCGTACGGCATACGTCCTGACCGGTCTCACCATGTTCGGCGGTGGGGCCTATCTCGCGTTCCGTAACTTCTCCCACGTTCAGCGGAGGGTTGACATCTGGCTGCACCCCTTCGACGATCCGAAGAACGCCGGGTTCCAGATCGTCGAGGCCTCCTTCGCCTTGGCCGACGGCGGTATCACGGGCACGGGTCTCGGCCTGGGCACTCCCGGCAAGATCCCCTACGCACCCACTGACATGATCTTCGCCGCGATCGGCGAGGAGACCGGCCTACTGGGCGCCAGCGCCGTGCTCATCACCTTTATTTTGTTCGCCGCCACCGGGTTCCGAGTCGCGTCGCAGAGCACTGACGACTTCGAGAAGCTGCTCGCCGCGGGACTCACTGCACTGCTGTCCTTCCAGGCCTTCGTCATCGTCGGCGGCATTCTGCGAGTGTTGCCCCTCACCGGTGTCACCCTGCCGTTCGTTTCCTACGGTGGGTCCTCGCTGATCGCCAACTACGTCATTCTCGCGTTGCTGGTCCGGATCTCGGACCGGTCACGCCGGGCGGTCGCATCATGATCGACCGCTCCCTTCGCCACGTCGTGTTCGTGATCCTCGGATGCTTCGTGATCCTGTTCGTCCAACTCAACCGAGTACAGGTGTTGGACGCCGAGTCCCTCCGGCAGCACCCGGCGAACACCCGCACCGTCCAGCGCGACTTCAATCGGGCGCGCGGTCCCATCGTGACGAGCGACGGACAGGTGGTGGCCAAGTCGGTGGCCAGCGATGGTCCCTTCGAGCGTCAACGGCAGTACCCCTTCGCCGATCTCTACGCCCATTCGGCCGGCTACCTGTCGTTCAACGTCGGCGCCGACGGGCTCGAGCGCAGCTTCAACGACGCGCTCGTCGGGCGGACAGCCTCGCTCCAGCTCGGCGGCCTGATCGGCTTGCTCGGGGAGGACGACCCGACCGGCGAGGTGGTCATGACCATTCGCCACGACCTTCAGACCGTTGCCCGGGACGCGTTGGGCGAACGCAAGGGTTCGGTTGTCGTGCTCGACCCGCGCACCGGCGCGGTGCTGGCCCTCTGGAGCTGGCCGAGCTTCGACGCCAACGCGCTGGCCAGCCACAGTGGCGTCGAGGTCAACGAGGCGTTCGCTGCGTTGAACACGGCCGAAGGCAACCCGTTGCGGGCCGCGACCTACCGTGACGCCTTCTTTCCCGGGTCGACCTTCAAGGTGGTGACGGCCGCCGCCGCCCTGTCGAACGGCGCGACCTTGACCTCCCCGGTGTTCGAGCCCGCCCAGAGCTACACCCCGCCGGGGACCTCCCGCCCGCTGTCCAACTTCGGTGGCGCCACCTGTGGCGGTGATCTGGTGGCGTTGCTACAGGTTTCCTGTAACACAGCCTTCGCCGAACTCGGTGCCGAGTTCCTCGGACCGAGCCGGCTGATCGAGCGGGCGCAGCAGTTCGGCTTCAACTCGGTTCCTCCCTTCGACCTGCCCGGAGCGGTCGCCAGCCGCTTCCCCACCGACTTCGGTGAGGAGCTGGCCCCACCCTCGTTCGAGCTGCCCGCCGGTCGTTTCGAGAACACCCCGGCGCTGGCCCAGGCATCCATCGGCCAGAACGACGTCGCCGCCAGTCCGCTGCAGATGGCGTTGGTCGCGGCCGCCATCGCCAACGACGGCGTGATCATGGCGCCGCACGTCGTCAAATCGATCCGGGACCTCAAGGGCGATGTCGTCGACGAAACCGAGCCGGCGGTTTGGATGCAGGCCATCCCGTCGACGGTGGCCGCCGACCTCAGGATGGCGTTGCGCAATGTGGTCGACAACGGAACGGCGCGATCGGCGGCGGTTCCGGGGCTGGCAGTCGGGGCCAAGACCGGCACGGCTCAACTCGGGACCGATCCACCTCGATCGCACGCCTGGATGATAGCCTTCGCCGGCCCACAGAACGCTCCTCCGGAGGTCGCCGTCTCGGTTCTGGTCGAGGGGGTCGAAGGCTCGGCCGACCAGACGGGCGGTCGAGCGGCCGGCCCGATCG
>JAQCHM010000269.1 GCA_027730885.1 Actinomycetota bacterium
TCGGCAGCGCGGAACCGAGGGGCGAGCAGCTCCTGATCGAAATCGAGGAAGACCACCAGGTCGGCTCGGTTCACTCGGTGGAGGACGGCCTCGGTGCCGACGATGATTCGGTGGCGCTCGACGATGTCGAGCGCGGTCTCGGCCGTGAGCTCCCCGACGGGCTCCCCGACCAATGCCTCCAGTTCCTCTCGTGCCCGGTCGACCCCCAGCCGAAGGCGTCGAAGTTTCGTCGCCCCGCACAGGGCGCACACCTTCGGTCGACGCTCACCGGTGGATGCAACCAACTCGCCACCGACCTCGGACATGATCCGTTCGCCATCGAGGGTCCTCACCAGCTCGCCGCACGTTGCACAGGCCAGCAACTGGGCTCTCCCCTTGCGATTCAACACCGCGAGCACCCGTCCCTCGCCGCCTGTCGACCTTATGGCCGCAGCGAGCGCCGACGAGAAGGGCCCCGGAGTGCCCGGATCCTCGCCACGACGATCGATGATCTCCACCCGCGGCCACGCCCCTCGCTCGGCCGTCCGCGACAAGCTGAGCTTGCGATCTGCCGCGGCCAACGCCTCGAGTGACGGGGCGGGCGATACGAGCACACACGGGATACCGAGGCGGCGAGCCCGCTCGATGGCCACGGTTCTGGCATGCCAGGTGGGGTTGCGCTCCTCCTGGAGCCGATCGTCGTGCTCGTCGAGCACCACGATCGAACGCAGGTCGGGCACCGTGCCCCACACAGCCGACCGTGCTCCGGTCACCACGCCTCCCCGGGCGGCCTGAGCCCAGTCTCGACCGGCAAGAGAGATCCGCCCGCCGGCGCGACGGAACCGCCCGCCGAGGTGGCGAGCCTCGTCGACGTCCGGCAGCACCACCACCGCGTTGCCGAACGAACCTGCCGCCTCGAACGCCGGGAACCGGTCGATGCAGGGACCGACTCGAAGCACCGAAACGTCGGGGACGGCCAAGGCCTCGACCAGCGCGTCTCGGAATTCCAGCGCAGCACCAGTGACCGTCGAGGCCTGAAGACGGAGGTTCTGCGCATGGGCGAAGGGTGGCCCGACGCTGCGAACCATCCGATCCGGGGACGCGGTCCTCAGCACGGCGGCGACCCGACCATGCCATCGATGCGCGGCCCACTGCGACAAACCGACCACCTCCTCGGAGGGTCCCTTCGATGAGAGCGAGCGAAGCTCCAGCATCGTGATGCCGGGTACGGGGTCTACGTCGAGGGCGATCACCCACCCCGCGACCCGCCGGCCGTGCAGGTCGAAGCGGACGAGGGAGCCGATCTCGATCGAATCGTCCCAGTCAGGGGGAACGAGGTAGTCGAAGACCTTGTCGAGGCCGGACACGTCGGGTCGGACCCGCGCCACCCGGCGGGCCGACGCGGCGTTGAGCGGTTCGGACCGGGTCAGGACTGGAAGCGGTTCGTGGGCCGCGGGTCAGGCACCGTGGGTCAAAGACCGAGGGCCGACCGCACGTCGGCGACCTTGTCGGTGCGTTCCCAGGTGAACGACTGGCCGTCGTCACGGCCGAAGTGGCCATAGGCCGCGGTCCGGGCGTAGATGGGACGACGGAGGTCGAGATGGTCGAGAATGGCTCCGGGCCGCAGGTCGAAAACGTCGTTCACGCAGGCGGCGATGGCCGCTGGGTCGACCTGCTCGGTGCCGAAGGTTTCGACCATGACCGACACGGGGCGGGCGACCCCGATGGCGTAGGCGACCTGCACCTCACAGCGATCCGCTGCGCCCGCGGCGACGAGGTTCTTGGCCACCCAGCGCGTTGCGTAGGCCGCCGAGCGGTCGACCTTCGACGGATCCTTGCCCGAGAACGCACCACCGCCGTGGCGGGCCCATCCGCCGTAGGTGTCGACGATGATCTTGCGACCGGTGAGCCCGGCGTCGCCGACCGGGCCGCCGATGACGAATCGTCCGGTCGGATTCACGAGCACCTCGTAGTCGTCGTTCGCGAACTGCTCAGGAATGACGGGCCGGATCACGTGCTCGATGAGGTCGGGCCGGATCATGGAGTCGCGGTCGATACCGTCGTCGTGTTGGGTCGACACGAGCACGGTTCGGAGCCGCACTGCTCTACCGTCCTCGTAGTCGAAGGTGACCTGGGTCTTGCCGTCGGGTCGCAAGTAGGGAACGGTGCCGGCCCGGCGCACCTCGGCAAGACGCTCGGCCATCCGATGCGCGGTGTGGATGGGCAGGGGCATCATCGCGTCGGTTTCGTTGGTGGCGAAGCCGAACATCATGCCCTGGTCCCCAGCCCCCTGTTCGTCGTAGGTGTCGCCGGTGGCCCCGCTGTAGCGGACCTCCTCGGACTTGTCCACGCCCTGGGCGATGTCAGGTGACTGCTCGTCGATGGCCACCATGACGCCGCAGGTACTGCCGTCGAACCCGTAGCTCTCCTTGTCGTACCCGATACGGGTGATCGTGCGCCGAACCACCGCCGGGATGTCGACGTAGGCCGAGGTGCTGATTTCCCCGGCAACGATGGCCAGGCCGGTGGTGACCAGCGTCTCGCACGCAACCCGGCTCATCGGGTCCTGTTCGAGAATGGCGTCGAGGATGCTGTCGGAGATCTGGTCGGCCATCTTGTCGGGATGACCTTCGGTGACCGACTCGGACGTGAAGGTGAAGTGTTCGCTCAACGGTTGCTCGCTTTGTTCAAATGACGGGTAGGAGCCGGAACAGGTGGTTGAAACAGACTAACCAGCGGACGCGGGGAGCAACGCTTCTGCCGCGTCCAAGACAGCCGCGGCGATGGCGTCCTTGCTCTGGAGCGCGACCTCGACACTGCTGCCGTCAGCGCGGTGAATGGTCACCGCGTTGGTCTCGTGGCCGAAGCCGACACCGGGCGCGGACACATCGTTGGCCACGATCATGTCGGCGTTCTTGCGTCGCAGCTTGTCCTGAGCGTTGGACGCGAGGTCCTCGGTCTCGGCGGCAAACCCGACGAGCACCTGTCCGGGCGGCTTGACCGCACCGAGCCCGGCGAGGATGTCCACGGTGGGCTCCAGCCGGATCTGGGGTACTCCCTGGCCCTTCTTGATCTTCTGGTCGGCCACCCCCACCGGGCGGAAATCGGCGACGGCAGCCGACATGACGACGATGTCTGCTCCGGGGGCGACCGCTTTGACAGCTCGCTCCATCTCGGCCGCCGTCGACACCGTGACCACCTCGACGCCCGCGGGAGCCGGCAGTTCGACAGTGGACACCAAAGTCACCTTTGCGCCCCGCCGGTCAGCCTCGCGAGCGATCGCGTAACCTTGCTTGCCGCTCGAGCGGTTGCCGATGTACCGGACCGGATCGATGGGTTCGCGGGTGCCACCGGCGGTGATCAGCACGGTCCGTCCGGCCAACCGTCGCCGCGCGGGTACGAGCACGTCGCAGACGGCCGCCACCACCGCTTCGGGCGTCGCGAGCCGACCCTTGCCGATGTCACCGCCGGCCAGGCGACCTTCCTCTGGCGGCACGATGTGAACGCCACGACTGCCGAGCACCTGGAGGTTCTCCTGGACGGCGGGATGATCCCACATCTCGGTGTGCATGGCAGGGCAGACGATGACGGGGGCCACGGTGGCGATGAGCGTGGCGGACAGGAGATCAGCCGAGCGACCCATGCGGTAGTCGGCCAGGATGCGAGCGGTCGCCGGACACACGACGATGAGATCGGCGCTCTGGCCCAAGGTGGTGTGAGGAATCGGGTCGGGATCGTCCCACAGGCTCATCTTCACCCGCTCGGATGCGAGCGCAGTGAACGTTGTGGGTCCAACCATGTTGAGGGCTGCTGTGGTGAGCACCGGGACGACGTGGGCCCCGAGATCGACCAGACGACGCAGCACCTCGACGGACTTGTAGGCGGCGATGCCTCCGGTGACGCCGAGGACGATGCGCTTACCGGCGAGAATCGGCGTTGCGACCGATTCGGACACAGACGTCCCGATCAGGCAGCGGGATCGGCCGGGGCGTCTTCCGCCTCGGCTTCAGGCACGGGGTGCACGGGTACGATCTTGCCCGCAGCGATCTCCTCGAATGCGATGGAGAGTGGCTTCCGGGCCACCGAGGACACCTGTGGCGGCACCTTGGCGCCGAGCCCGTCGCCCAACTGCCCGAAGTACGCATTGATCTCGCGAGCCCGAGTGGATGCCAGCGTGCACAGCCCGAACTTGGAACCGGCGGCGTCCATGAGGCCTTCGACCTCGGGGCTCATCATCGTGTCGTACTTCTCAGCCATTCGATCGAGTATACGCCGAGCCGACGACTTGACTGCGGTTGGTTGGACTTCGGCGCTCTTCGCGGGAGCGCTGGATGACCTGGTAGATGTCCTCGGCGCACTGGGCGATGTCGACGTTGGTCAAGACGTGGGCGCCGAGCTCGGTGCCGGCGTCCGCTTCTTCTCGTGCCTTGGCCAATCGCTCGGCCACCTTGTGGTCGGGATCACCGCGACGCCTGAGCCGAGCCTCCTGCTCGGCCGAGGACGGCGCCTGGAGGAAAATGAGCACGGCTCGAGGGTTCTGCGCCACCACCTGTCGGGCTCCCTGGACATCGATCTCCAGGATGAGGTCCTGGCCGACTGGTGGCTCCGGAGTAGGCGTGCCATAGAGGTTGCCGAGGAACTCCGCGTGTTCGAGGAAGCCTCCGTCGGCGATGCGCCGACGGAACGTGGCCTCGTCGACGAACACGTAGGCGTCGTCGGCCTCACCCGGTCGCTGGGGTCTCGTGGTCCACGAACGACTCAACCACAGATCGGGATGGGCCTCGATGAGCGCGGACACGACCGTACCCTTGCCGACGCCGCCCGGGCCGGAAATGACGACCACGAGGGCCTGCCGATCCTCGACCTCGAACCGCTTCTTCGAGCCTCCGCTCAGGAGAACTCCCCCAGGAGCTTCTCTCGTTGCTGCGGACCGAGCCCCGACAGGCGTCTCGACTCGGCAATACCGAGCTCGCCCATCTTGCGGCGCGCCGTGACCTTGCCGACGCCCGGCAGCGACTCGAGCACCGCGAGCACCTTGATCTTGGCCACGACGACTTGTTCGTCAGCCTGGGCCAACAGCTCGGTGAGGGTGAGCGAGCCCAT
>JAQCHM010000270.1 GCA_027730885.1 Actinomycetota bacterium
GTCGTACACCGGTGCGTACACGGCCCGACCGTTCGCGAGCACGTCGAGGTGGGCCAGGAACAACTCGGCGTCGAGTGAGTCCGGGTGGTCGTAGTTGACGACGGCCCGGTCGGCGGGGGACAGGTGCCCGTGATCACGGTAGTAGGTGTCGAAAGCCAGCACCGATGCCCGCTCGGCGCCGAGGAGCCTTGCCACCTCGAGGGC
Organism: Actinomycetota bacterium; assembly: GCA_027730885.1. Taxonomy (GTDB): domain Bacteria; phylum Actinomycetota; class Acidimicrobiia; order Acidimicrobiales; family SZUA-35; genus JAHECQ01. The sequence goes on from JAQCHM010000270.1 coordinate 205, forward strand.
AAGCGTGCTCTTTCCCGATCCGCTTCCTCCGCAGATTCCGATCAGCTTGTTCACTGGGTCGGGAGGGTAGCTGGGCTGACCTCGCTCGCGCCGTCCGAGCAGACTAGCGTAGCCGCCATGATCGAAGCCGGAATGATCTCAGCCGACGGGCACGTCTGCGAGCCCGCCAATTGCTACACCGACTACATCGATCCCAAATTTCGGGATCGGGCTCCCCACATCGTCGAGGCCGACAACGGCTATGACGTGTTCGTCGTTCCTGGCATGCGTAAGCCCATCGCACTCGGGTTCATCGACGGGGCCGGGTTCGAGCCTCGTGAGCGAAAGGCCCGCGCCGGTTCGTTGAAGTTCCAGGACGTCCGGGCCGGCGCCTACGACGCCAAGGAACGACTGGCCTACATGGACCAGGACGGCCTTGCCGCCGAACTCATCTACGCATCGGTGGGGATGGGGATCTGCATGCACCGCGACGCCGAGTACAAAGACGCGTGCATGTGGGCCTACAACCGATGGTTGGCCGAGATGTGTGCAGGTGCACCCGAACGAGTCTTCGGCCTGGCCCAGACAGCGGTGCTCAGCGTCGACAGCGCGATTGCCGATTTCCAGAGGGCCAAGGCCATGGGCATGGTCGGCATGATGATGCCTGGTGATCCCATCCACGAGGACTACGACCACCCCGACTACGACGCCCTCTGGGAGTGCGCAGCCGATCTCGACCTTCCCATCTGTTTCCACATCCTTACCTCGCGGGCGGGAAGCATCGATACCAAACCACGCGGCCACGCCCTGAACAGCTTCCTCGGCATCATCCGGTCCATTCAGGACGTCGTCGGCATGATGGTGCTCGGAGGAGTGTTCGAACGTCACCCTGGCCTGAAGCTCGTCGTGGCCGAGAGCGATGCCGGGTGGCTACCCCACTACATGTACCGCCTCGATCACGCCGTGCGGGTCAACTACGGCGACAACATGAAGGGCCTCTCGAAGTTGCCGAGCGAGTACATCCGCTCCAACGTGTGGGCAACGTTCCAGGACGATGCAACCGCGTATCACACGCTCGACTTCGTCGATTACCGGCACTTGCTGTGGGCCAGCGACTTCCCCCATACGGACTCGACCTGGCCGCTGTCGCGTTCGCTGGTCGAGCAGCAGGCTGCGCACCTCGACGAAGCCCAGAAGCAGGCGATCTTCCGCGACAACACCGCGACGCTCTTCAACCTGCCCGCAGCGAAGGCCTCCTGGCGCATGGAACTGGCGTCGGTCTGACCGTACTCGGGCGGATGTCCCCGGGAAGCGGACCGTATCGAGAGCCGGACTTCCTCCCCTGGGACGGACGCTTGGTTCCCGTGACCTTCCTCACCGGCTACCTCGGAGCGGGGAAGACCTCGATGATCAACGAGGTCCTCGCGCTGGCCGATCGCCCCGTGGCGGTCTTCGTCAACGATGTGGGCGAGATCAACCTCGATGCTCGGCTCGTTCGACGGCGCCATGGGGACACGATCGAACTGACTGATGGCTGCGTCTGTTGCAGCCTCAGCAATGGCTTCGGCGAGGCCTTCGACCAACTCCGTGCGCGCTCGGGACCTCCTGACCATCTCATCGTCGAACTGAGCGGTGTCGCCGATCCGAACCGGGTGCTTCCCTGGGCGACGACGGCCGGGTTTCGTCTCGACGGGGTCATCGCGCTGGTCGACGCCGAACGGTTCGACGCCCAGATCAACGACAGGGTCATCGGCCCGGGAATCGCCGGACAGATACGCGCCGCCGACCTGGTCGTTCTGACCAGAGGCGATCTCGTGCCCAAGTCGGTGGTGGCCGATGTCGCCCACAGGATCGAGGACCTGTTCCGGGGGAGCCGGCCCGAAACGTCGGTGGGAGTTGCCGCGCCCCTCGTGTTGGCTTCTTCCGACCGAGCGTGGTCGCTCGCCGGTCTGGTCGGGTTGGGTGGGCGCCGCCCTGGTGGATTGTTCGAAACGCCGCCGATCACCTTGTTCGACCTCCACACCGTTGGCATCGTTCCGGTGCCCCAGCCGATCGAGCGCGCCGACCTTGACGCGCTCCTCGACGGTCTGCCACGGGCGACGGTTCGGGCCAAGGGAGTGTCGATCGATCGCCATGGTCAGCGCTGGCTGGTGCAGGTGGTGGGAACCCGGCGGTCGATCACCCAACTGCCGGCGTCCGAGCGGCAGGATCCAACCGATCTCGTCGTGATCCAAGTCCGGCAGACGGCCGAGGCGGGCGCGAGATAGGGCGACATGGGTCGACACAGGCCATCGGTTTGCATAATAATACAGTTGACTGTATCGTAACGCAGTGGACTCAGACGGTACTTCGGCAGGCACCTCCTCGAATGCGGCGTCGCCCGACCATCGATACTCCGTCGGTATCGTGGGGGCGTCCGGTTACACGGGCGCCGAGTTGTTGCGTCTGCTCGCGGGACATCCGAACTTCGATCTGAAGGTGGCTACCGGCGACAGCATGGCGGGGGAGTCGATCGCTGATCTCTACCCGAGCCTGGCCGCCTCCTACCGCGATCGTTGCTTCGACGCCTACACCCCCGAGGTGGTCGACGGCCTCGACGTCGTCTTCTGCGGCCTGCCGCACGGCGTGAGTATGGGTGTGATTCCCGACATCCGAGGCAAGGCGGGCCACATCGTCGACCTCGGCTCCGACTTCCGGCTTCATGACAAGACCCTCTACCCCCAGTGGTACGGGGCCGAGCACACCTGCCCCGAGCTGCTCGACGAATTCGTCTACGGTCTGCCCGAGCTGTTTCGGCCCAAACTGCAGGGGGCGGAGCTCATCGCAGCCACCGGCTGCAACGCCGCGACCGCGATCTTCGCCCTGACCCCGCTCCTCGAAGCCGGTCTCATCGACGGCCAGGGGATGGTTGTCGACATCGTGACCGGGGTGAGCGGCGCCGGGCGCCCTCCCAAGGCGAACACGACGTTCTGCGCGGTCGACGAAGACGTCGTTGCCTACGGGCTTCTCACCCACCGCCACACTCCCGAGATCGAGCAGGCCCTGACCGAGCGGACCGGCGTGGCCACCTCGGTGCTGTTCACTCCTCATTTGGCGCCGCTCAATCGCGGCATCATCGCGACCTGCTACGCCCGCCCGGCTGCGGGGGTCGAGCCCACCACAGAGGACGCAATCGAGGCGCTGCAGACGGTCTACCGTGGCGAGCCGTTCATGGTGGTCAGCGAGCGCAGCCCATCGGTCAAAGCGACGCTTGGAGCCAATACGGTGCATCTCACCGCTCGGGCCGATCCTCGAACGGGACTGGTGATGGTCATCGCCACGCTCGACAACCTCATGAAGGGGGCGTCGGGCATGGCTGTTCAGAACGCAAACCTCGCTGTCGGGCTCCCGGAGACCGCCGGCCTGCCCACCGTCGGGGTCTACCCATGAGCCTTCCCGTCTCACCCCTAGCGCCCGCATCGTTCCCCGAGTTGCCGCCCGTCCCCGGCGTGCGGATCGCCACCGGAGCAGCCGGCCTTCGTTACAAGAACCGTGACGACCTGCTGCTGATCGAGGTGCCGGAAGGGACCATCGTGGCCGGGGCGTTCACTCGCTCCTTGTGCCCGTCGGCTCCGGTCGACTGGTGTCGGGACAACTTGCGGCTCGGTGCCGGTCGAGCGCTCGTCGTCAATTCGGGAAATGCCAACGCGTTCACCGGCAAGCAAGGCGAGGAGGCCGTTCGATCGGTAGTCAGGACCGTGTCATCCGGTCTGGGCGTCAGCCCCCCAGAGGTGTTCATGGCGTCGACGGGCGTCATCGGCGAGCAACTCCCGGTCGATCGACTCAACGCCGAGGTAGCGCTGCTTCCCGATGCTCTGCAGGATTCGGGACCCGCCGGTTGGGTCGCAGCGGCCGGAGCCATTCGCACCACCGACACCTTTGCCAAAGGAGCTGCCGCAACCGCCGACCTCGGCGGGGCGAAGGCCACCATCGTCGGCATCGCCAAGGGCAGCGGCATGATTGCCCCCGACATGGCAACCATGCTCAGCTTCGTGTTCACCGACGCCGCGCTGTCGGCCGACGTCGCCCAGTCGTTGCTCAGCCAGTCCGTGACGTCGACCTACAACCGGATCACCGTCGACTCCGACACGTCCACGAGCGACACCGTGCTCTGGTTCGCAACCGGTTCCCTGGCCAACGATCCCATCGCCTCGATCGACGATCCTCGGGTGCCGGCGTTGCGGGCCGCGCTCGACCGCGTCAACCTCGACCTGGCCCATCAGATCGTTCGCGACGGTGAAGGGGCTACGAAGTTCGTCGAGGTCACGGTCACAAGCGCCGAGTCCGACGAGGCCGCGTCGACCATCGCCCTGGCCATCGCCAATTCGCCGTTGGTCAAGACCGCCCTCGCGGCCGAGGATGCCAACTGGGGTCGCATCGTCATGGCCGTCGGCAAGGCGGGCCAACGAGCCGACCGCGACGCCCTCAGCATCTGGATCGGCGACGAGCAGTGCGCCGAGGGGGGCATGGTCCGTCCCGGTTACAGCGAAGCCGCCGCCACCGAGCACCTGAAGCAACCCGAGGTACGCATTCGGGCGGACGTGGGGGTGGGGCAGGGCCACGCGACTGTCTGGACGTGCGACCTGACCCACGGGTACATCGACATCAACGCGGGCTACCGGTCGTGACTGCGTCAGAGGCAGCGTCGGCGCCGGTCGTGACACCAGACCGGGGGTACTCGCCGGAGCAGCGGACTCTTGCCCTCATCGAGGCGCTTCCGTACATCCAGCGATTCCGCGGCGCCGTCGTCGTCGTGAAGTTCGGCGGCAACGCCATGGTCGACGAGGATCTTGCGCGGACCTTTGCCGAGGACATCGTGCTGCTCCGATCGGTCGGTCTCAAGCCGGTCGTGGTGCACG
>JAQCHM010000271.1 GCA_027730885.1 Actinomycetota bacterium
GGTCGGAGGTGCTACACCTGGCGGGTGGAGAGGGGGACCTCTTCATGATCCCTTTCGATTGAAGGAGTGGAACTTGTCCAAACAACGATTGCTGAGACTTGCGTCGATGCTATTCGCATTCAGCCTGGTGGCTGCGGCCTGCGGCGGTGGCAGCGATGATGCCGCCGGCGAGACCGAGACCACCGAAGGCGATGGCACCACCGGTGGCGCCATCGACCTCGATGAACTCGAGGACGAGACCGAGACAACAGAGGCCGAAGTTGAGGGACCCGAGCCGACCAACATGGAGGAGCTCGAGGCCGCATGGGCCGCTGACCGCCAGAAGGTCATCGATCGCATCACTGAAGAGGGCCTGGGCCTGGGCGCTGACGGCATCGTCACCGGACCCGGTGGCTTCACCATGGACACCACCGTCTGCCCCGCCAACTGGAGCGACACCCAAGGCCTGACCGACGACACCATCCTGTACGGGCACACCACCGCCCAGTCTGGCAACTTGGCAGCCTACGGCAACATCGCCGCCGGCATGCAGTCGTACTTCAAGTACATCAACGAGAACGGCGGCATCGGCGGTCGCAACGTCGAGCTGATCGTCAAGGACGACGGTTACGTCGCCACCCAGACGATCGAACTCGTCGACCAGTTGCTGCAGTCCGACAAGCCGTTCATGATCACCACGCTCGGTTCGCCCAACACCTTTGCGGTGTACGACACCCTGAACGAGAAGTGCGTGCCGCACCCCTTCGTGATGACCGGCCACCCCGCCTGGGGCGATCCGGAGAAGCATCCGTGGACGTGGGGCGATCAGATGTCCTACAGCACCGAGGCCATCCTCTGGGGCACCTGGATCAAGACCAACATGGCCGACCGTTTGCCGGTCAAGGTCACCGGTCTGGTCATGGAGAACGACTTCGGTCTGTCCTATGAGGGCGGCATGAAGGTCTTCGCCGACGCCAACCCCGACGTCATCAGCGAGTTCGTCGCGGTCCGTCACGAGGCTGCTGCCCCGACCGTCACCAACGAGATGACCACCATCGCGGCCGGAAAGCCCGACGTGTTCATCGCCATGACCGCCGGCAACCCCTGCCTCCTGGCTGTTCAGGAAGCGGCTCGGGCCGGTCTGACCGGTGGTGACACCGAGCTGTTCATGCCGTCGGTGTGCAAGGACCCCAACGCCTACATGATTCCCGCCGGCGACGCAGCCGAGGGCTGGAACATCGTCGGCGGCGGTCTCAAGACCACCACCGATCCCCAGTACGTCGATGAGGTCTTCATCGCGTTCATGAACGACCGTTTCGAGGCCGATGGCCTCGACATCAGCGTCGGTCTCTACGGCACCGGCTTCGGGCTCTTCGCCTGGCCCGCCGTCGAGGCCCTCAGGATCGCCGCTGAGTTGGAGGGCGGTCTCACCCGTACCAACTTCGTGATCGCCGCTCGTGCGTTCCAGGGCAGTCACCCGCTGGCCCTCGACGGCATCGAGTTCGGCATGAACGGCAACGAAGATGCGTTCCCGATCGAGGGTTCGGACTTCGCGGTCTACGATGCCGCGGCCAAGAGCTGGATCCAGGTCGGCGGTGTCATCGACCTCAACGGTTCCTCCGGCCTCTGCGCCTGGAACAAGGATAAGAACAGCTGCTGATCCGACACTTCTAGTTAGAATCGAGTAGTCGTGAGAGAGGTCGGGGGCCGATGATGGCCCCCGACCTCCCTCGTTCTCTCCCGCCTCTGTTCTCCGTCCTAAGGACCCAGCCTCTTGGCTCTCTTCCTCCAACGTGTCTTCGATGGCATGTTCAACAGCGCCATCTACGCATCGCTGGCCATCGCTCTGGTCTTCATCTACCGGGCCACTGGATTGCTCAACTTCGCCCAGGGGGAACTGGCGACCTTCAGCGCCTTCGTCGGCTTCTTGGTCCTGGGTCCTCATGCGCCGCCGGTCGCGGGCGAAGGTCTCGTGAGCGTTTTGCCAGGACTTCCCTGGCCCGTTCCTCTCGCCATCCTCGGTGCGGTGGCCTTCGGTATCCTCGGGGGCGCCGCTGCTGAGCGTGTCCTCATTCGACCGATGCAGTCGAGACCCCTGCTGGCGGTGGTCAACATCACCATCGGGCTGCTCATCGCGCTCAACGCCCTCACCGCCGAACTGTGGACCACGCGGCCTCGCATCTTCCCCAGTCCGTTCCCGTCCGAACCCGAGGACTTCATCGGCGTTGGGGGAGCCCGGTTGCGGTTCGAGACCCTCGGCGTGTGGGCAGCACTTCTCGGCGTCCTGGTGCTCTTGGGCCTCCTGCTCCGCCGAACCCGCACCGGGCTTGCCTTTCGGGCCATCACCGCCAATCGGGAGTCGGCCCGGCTGGTCGGTATCGACGTCGGACGCACCCTGATGTTCGGTTGGGCCGTGGCGGGCGGTCTTGGTGCGTTGGCTGCGACGCTCGTCGCCGACGCCGTGCTGCTCGAACCCAACATGATGCTCCGGCTGATGATCTTCTCCTTCGCCGCTGCGACCATCGGTGGTCTCGACAGTCCCAAGGGGGCCATTGTCGGGGCCATCATCGTCGGGATGACCCAGACGCTCATCCCTGGCTACACCTTCATTCCTTCCGAACTCAGCCTGCTGCCGCCGCTGGTCGCAATGTTCCTGATCCTGATGTTCAAACCGACCGGGCTCTTCGGCGAACGTCAGGTTGAACGGGTATGACCAACGAGGCCGTCGTCGTTCCCGAGGCTCCGCCCGAGCCCGCGCGGTCACTCCGCAGCCGGTGGCCGCAGGCGCTCGCAATCGTGCTGGTGGTCGCCCTCCCCTTCCTGGTCGACAGCCTCAACCTGCGGCGGTACGGCAGTCTGATCGTTCTGTCGCTCGGCGTCCTGGGTGTCGTGGTTGCCACCGGGTACACCGGTCTGATCTCGCTCGGCCACGGCGTCTTCGTCGGCCTCGGGGCCATGACCATGGGAGCGCTGCTCGACTGGTGGAACCTGCCGTTCATCCTCGCCGTTGTCGGGACGTTCCTGGTCACCACCGGGGTCGGGTGGCTGATCGGTCTGCCTACCTTGCGTGTCCGAGGCATCTATCTGGCGCTGCTGACGCTGGGGCTGGCGCTGCTCTTCCCCCCGTTGGTCAAGAAGTGGCCCGAGGCCAGTGGCGGCGTCAGTGGCCGGGCCATCGAGAAGACCCTCGACGCTCCTGCCTGGCTCGGGGAGCAGCACACCATCACCTGGCGGTACTACTTCTGTCTGATCGTCTGCTTCGTCATGTTCTGGATGACTCGCAACGTGGTTTCGGGACGGACCGGTCGAGCGATGCAGGCGGTGCGTGACAACGAGCCGGCGGCCGCCAGTTTCGGCGTCGATCTGCCAAGGGCCAAGGCCGGCGCGTTCGGGTACTCGGCCGGGCTTGCCGGCGTCGCCGGCGCGCTCCAGGCGGTGCTCTTCCCGTTCGTGAGTCACGACCAGTACACAGTGTTCCTGTCCTTCCGGCTGTATGCCGCCGCGGTCATGGGTGGCGTCGCCGCCATCGCCGGAGCTTTGTGGGGCGTGGTCGCCCTGGTGCTGGTTCCCGCGGTCAACGACGCGTTCAAGCTGCTCGACAACGACGTCTTCGTGTTCGGTGTCGGCCTGATCGTGCTGACCTTCGTGTCACCCGACGGCATCGCCGGGTTGGTTCACCGGATTCGGGCGTCAGGCCGCATCGGCGAGTTCTGGAGGAATTTCCGGAGCCGTTACGCGGGTTGACGTCTCATGTCACACGTTCGCCGGACCGCGGTGCCCTTTATGCTCCTGGTGCTCAGCGCGTGCTCACCGTCGTCGGACCCCGACGTGGTGGTCGACGCCACGACGTTCCTCGAGACACCGAGCGCTGCTGCCGCCAGTGACCTGGCCGAGCAGATGGTGCGCTCCGGTGACCTTCGTTGGGTCCCATGGCTGCTCGACCTTCACCGCCTGGCGGTGTCCAAGGTTGTCGACACGACGGTTGCCGAGGGGTCGGCCGAGCTGTCGGGGATCGACCACGTCGACAGCAGACTGACCGATTTCCAGGTCTACGGCCAGTGGGCCCAGACCGAGGAGATCGACCCCGGCGTTGGCTACCGCGAGTGGAAGCTCGAGCTCTACTCCCGGATCGACGACGAGTACCGAACGCTGCTTGATCAGATCCCCGACGATCTCCTTCTCAGCCAGGTGCATTGGGGTGGGGCGCCCCGTGGTGGAATTCCCGAACTCAACCAGCAGGAGCGGGTCCCCGCTTCCGATGCCGACTGGATGGTTCCCGAGGAGGTCGTGTTTGGTGTCGAGATCGACGGCGAGTCCGTTGCCTACCCGGTGCGCATCCTGGGCCACCACGAGCTGGCGAACGACGTCGTTGCGGGCAGACCGGTCGCATTGGTCTACTGCACGCTGTGCAAGACCGCGCTGTTGTTCGATTCGACCGTCGACGGGCAGGTGCTCGAGTTCGAGACGTCGGGGTTGTTGTGGAGCTCCAACAAGGTGGTGGTCGACCGGGAAACCGACACGTTGTGGCAGCACCTGAGCGGCGAGGCCATCGGCGGCGAGCTCTCGGGCACCCGACTCGAACAGCTCCCGGTGATCACCACGACGTGGGGCGAATGGCTGGCGGAGCATCCGGACACCGAGACCCTCACGTTGCCGGGTGCGACGTTCTCCCCCGACATTCCCGACCGTCCAGCACTTCGGTACGACTACTCGCCCGGCGCGGCCTATGCCTCGTACTACGAGAACGAATCGGTTTGGTTCCCCATTCTCGAGACCTCCGATGCGCTGGCGCTGAAGACCGAGGTCATCGGGCTGAGCGACGGAGACCAACATCTGGCGGTGCCGTTGGACGAGCTGGTGGCCGCCGGTCCTCAGGAGATCGAGGTGGGTAACGTCCGCTTCCGACTGGAACCCACGTCGGTCGGGGTTCGGGCCTTCGACGACTCGGGGGACCCGATCCCCGTGTCGCAGTCATTCTGGTTCGCCTGGTACGGCCAGCATCCCGACACCGAGATCTGGCAGGCCCCCCTAACGTCTTGTCAGCCTGTTTCGCCAAGAAATTTCTGAGTTCGGGAAGTTTCGTGTGCGTGTCGCGTT